>CAZUFQ010000732.1:0-4051 GCA_964618735.1 uncultured Enterobacteriaceae bacterium | reverse complement strand
TTTGTTAACGCGCGTCACGAAGGCAATGATAACCTAATTGTCAAAGTATAATAGAAAAGAAGCTTTTTCATTGTCCGCCGGTCGCTGCAAACAGTGTTCGTCCAAACGCCGGCTCGCGTTGAAACATGACAGAGGATTATGCGTGCAGTTGAGCCAATGTTCCCTTGCTTTGCTTGAGGCGCGATATTAACTCGGCTTGTCTGCCAAGTTGTGTTACCGTAGCCCAGATGCGCTCCGCCGTCCCCCAGTCGTTCCAGCCCACATCCGGCGTCAGCAGCACTCGGAGTTCAGTTGCTAATGGCTCGCATACGCCGGAGCAGAAATTGACGGTTGGCATGGCAGTGTACATCTGTTTGATGATCTTGTCTTCCGTGGGAGTTCCTAGCGCCTGGTAAATTTGCCGAAAGCGTTCGTAAATTTCCGGGATAGTGCGGCGCGCCATGCTCCAGAGGGTCCCGCTCTGGGCAATACACACAAAAGTGTTCAACAATGCGCCTTGCCGCCATAGCTGTTGGGTCTGAGCTTGAGTCGGTTTCTCCCAAAATCCCCACACTGCTCGCGTCTCGCGCTCCTTCTGTTCTTTCCCCGGGAGGATCCAGCCATAGCCGTCCTTTGGTTCCTCCGGCTGTATCCCTAACAAGGTAAGGTTCCATGGAAATGTTTGGGTTTCACTTACACCACGCCGCACCGCCTCCAGAAATCGCTCTTCTTGCAAAATAAAGTGGTCGGACGGGAAAATCGCGACGGTCGCTAGCGGGTCACGATGCGCCACATGGGCCAACGGCAGCAGGAGGCCCGGCGCCGTGTCGCGATTTTCCGGCTGAAAAATGATGTTCTCAGCTGGCCACCCGCTCAGTTGCTGGGTCACCTCTTCCTGATGGTGTTGGCTGACCACAACCACGATCCGCCGACGAGGAATCAAACGCTCGACCCGATCGAGAGTAGCTTGTACAAGGGACCGCCGCCCCAAGATCGTACAGAATTGCTTGATCCCCCGGCCTCCACAGAGATCCGACAGGAACGCGCGCACTCGACTTCCCTCGCCTGCGGCCAAAACAATGCCCCATAGCTGACCCATGCGATGGTTCGGATTCATGGTGTTCTCTCACGCGGCGAAGCGAATGAAGGTGCGACGGCGGACGACCCGCCGCTTACTTTTGGTTGTCCATGACGGGCGTTTGTACTGCCAGCACCGCAGACCACCACGAATGTAGTTCGGGTCCAATCCCAAGACGGTGCAAATATTTAAAAACGAAAAGGGCCAGGACGTCTCCTGACTCTCAAACCATTGCTGGGCCTCGCGGGCCAACCGTTGATGACGCCGACTGGTAGTGCTCAAGCCAACCCGGATGCACTGTACGGCGTCTTCCAGCACCGCCCGCATCAGGTCAGCTTCCGGTCGCCCCTGCGAGAGATTCGGGGACGCCTGATAAAATTGCTCTGGGAGCACAGTCGCAGCTGCGTATTTTCCGCCTACTGTATCCGCTAGATCCCACCCCATAGTACCAGTGAGAAAGGCTCTCACACTCTCTATTCTCTCACGCATAATCGTTCCTTCTTCCCTGCAACAGGATTAAGTATAGTTAGTTGACAAGATTCCGTGATGCCTTGCGTTCCACCCCATGGCAGACCAGTACCCAGCCTTGCTCTTCGAGCTCTAGACCTCGGAAAGCTTTCCTATCTCTTAAAGACAGCCAACAAACTGACGGGCGGGCAAAGGGTCTCATCCATAGCCAGCAAAAGAAAGGCCAAAACGTCAAGAAGAAAGAAGCAACAATTTACGATAGTCTCTGTAGCGAAGAAGAAAAAATGAGGACGTTTTGTCTAGAACCGTGTAGACTTTTTCTCTACACAAGAAGGCGCCTTAGAAACTTACGAAAGACTGATTTTAGTAACGATATAGGAGATAATAGAGAATATTTTCGTGTGGGAGGTCACTTCCCCTCTTCTTGAGATTCACTGAGCGATTTTCCTCTACATAAATGAAGGAAAACCTTCTCTTTTCCATGCTGCTCTGGAGCAATCACCGTGCCGTTGCGCTCCCTCATCAGCATTTGCCCCCGCAAATTTTTCTTGGTGAGAGCGGTAAGGTAGAGTGAGACAACCACAGTGGCTACGAGCCCTACGCCTACCGCCACCCATTCGGCCTCCATGTATCTATGTGGATCGGTAGCCGCCGTTTTCGCAACCTGCCCGATGTATACAAAGAAGAGAGTTCCAGGAAGCATCGCTGCCCAGGTCGCGATCAAATATGGCCAGAAACCGATCGGCGTCAGACCAAAGAGGTAATTTTGTAGACTGAAGGGGAGGACTGGGGAAAGCCGGAATAAGACAATGATCTTCCAGCTCCCGTGGGCAAATGCCTGAGCGACCGCAGAAAGCCGGGGTTGTTCTCGGAGCTGCCGTGTGGCCATCTCTCGCGTCAGATAACGAGCGATTAAGAAAGGCAAGGCCGCACTTATTACTGAAGCGAGCGACACAATAAAGGTCCCGGTCGCCATCCGAAGAGCACGCCAGCGGTAATCATCAGTACGACGACCGGCAGAAACATCAGCGTCCCTGCAATGTAAAGTAAGCCGAACACCAGTGGTCCCCACGACCCCAAACCGCCTAGCCATGTTTCGAACAGGGTCACCATATCGGCTGCCGGCAGGGAGCGTGTAATAAATGCACAGGCAAGCAAAATAATCCCCAGTGAAAGGCCGAGGATCACTCGTGTGTAGCGCCGTATAGTTTCCTTTCTAGGCATGAAGCTCCTCAACAAGCTTAGGATTATGGGACAAAATCTCCACTGTCTGGCATAAGATCAAAGTGTCATTGCGATCAGGGCGAAGCAATCTTTGCTGGCAACAGAGATTGCTTCGTCGCTGATTGCTCCTCGCAGTGAGGGCTACTCGATCTCGTTTAGGGATTTTGTCTCGAAATCTTTAGGCTCAATATGCGTCAGAGGTTGGATTGGATTCTATTGTTGAGCTCGTTGGGCCTGAGAAAATCACCACCAAAACAGAGCAGCAAGCAGTGCGCCAGCTAAGACAAGACTCCATGGGAGGCGTCCAACAAGCCGAAGGTGATAAAGGTTCCCGAGCGTGTCTAGATTCATGAGTTCTTGGGTGAAGGGGTCCAGTCGTTCTTGGGTGAAGTAAACTGCTGAAGAGGCAGTGAGGCTGGACGACAAAACAAGTATTTTTTGGGCGACGCGCAACAAGTACGAGAAGTGCTGTTTGTCGGGTTCTTTCGTGAAAAGCGGCCGTTTTGGGTCCAGGGCAAGATTCTTGGGCTTAAGAACGCGTAACCATTCGCTTTCGTCAAAGGAGGTGTCCATAGGATGATAGTGCAACCGAGAGAACCCGCTGCTGGCCAGACGGTTCAAATAATCCACAAGACCCCTTATGCGGCCCAGATTGCGCTTTTCTTTCTGGAGATCCACCCCGCTATGCTCAGCGAGCAAACTCATCCGTGTATGACGAATCGTGCGGATCAATGGCCGCTGACGATACGAAGAAGCTTCCCAAGAGACGTTGAGTTCTGTATCAACTCCCATGCTGCGATTCGTCGTATTGGCTGAGCCTACGGTCATGAAGCAATCATCCACCAGTAAGAGCTTGGAGTGAATATACGTCGGCGTCTCCTTCCCGTCTTCTCCACTTGTCGCCGCGTAATACACGCCAAATGCGTGGCCAGTTTCACACGCAATGTCGGCTAACGCACGGAGCATTTTTGCTTGGACGAATCCCATGGCAATTTCTTCCAAGAATGCTTCCGGCCGCTTGGGCAAGATCATAATGATTTGCAGCCGGGAACGGTCATGGGCGCGCATGCGTTCAACCAAGGCGTTATAGATTGCCTCAGAGCTAAAATATTGGTTTTCAATATAGATAATTTTGTCAGCCGCGGCGATAGCATCGAGATAAAGGTCGGAGATCTCATGGACGCCAGCTTGAGGAGGGAAGAGCATAGGCTGATGTGTACGGCGGAGCGCCGCCGGGGCAGCAGCTATCGCAACAGTAGGCTTCATTAACGTGAGACACACAGGCTGCCATGGCACAAGCTC
>CAZUFQ010000731.1:0-4055 GCA_964618735.1 uncultured Enterobacteriaceae bacterium | reverse complement strand
ACCCCGAGCTGATTCCCATTGAAGCGAACATGGCTCTGATAGAGGATTTAATTGACGGCCTGTGCGAGCTCGATCCCAACGTAATTCGAGACTTCGAGTTTTCGAAGCCCAATAAGACGCTGTAACCGATTGGCCTCTCCTCCAGCCCGGCCGGTAGCTGAGCACTAACTTTAGGCGTCTTTTCTCGCCGCATGGATGCGCGTAAATAGTGGGGATGCGCCAGAGAGTCTACATTGAGACGACCATTCCAAGCTTCTACTATGAAGTCCGCACGGAACCGGAAATGATTGCCCGGCGGAACTGGACACGGACTTGGTGGGACAGTCATCGGCACGAGTACGAACTGGTGACCAGTGAGGCGGTGCTCGATGAATTAGAGGCCGGAAACTTTCCCAACAGGGCTCAAGCGTTGACGCTGCTGGCCGAGGTACCGTTGACGCCAGTCGAACCCGCAATCGTCGAGATTGTGGAAGCCTACATTCAACGCTTGGTCATGCCGCGCGATCCAACTGGAGATGCCCTGCACCTTGCCCTGGCCTCGTTCCATAAGTGTGACTTTCTGCTGACGTGGAATGTCCGACATCTGGCCAATGCCAATAAATTTGGTCACATTCGCCGGGTCAATACCTTGCTTGGGCTATTCACCCCGACGCTAGTGACCCCGTTAGAACTGCTCGCTTAGGAGGGACGATATGCAAGACGATCCTGCTGTGGAGCGTGTACGAGAGGTTCGCCACCAGATTTCCCAACAATTTGATCACGATCCCAAAAAGTTGGTCGAGTACTACATGCGCTTACAGGAGCGGCATAAAGAGCGGTTGCTCAAAGTCGTCAAAGACGAAAAGCCGGAAGAAGCGGCAGCAGAAGCCTAACGAACCGCTGCACGTGACCGCTGCCCGTTTGCGGTTCCTGCTAAACCTGAGCGGACACGGTTGGGCAGCGGCCCTTGAGCGGGAGCGTTAGGTGTCCAAGACACAAAAGGATTTAATTAAATCAACAGATTAATTCCAGATCAATGGAGAGAGGGAACAACATAATGGGCCTCATACCCGCCAAAGACTCAGTTGATGTGGGTCTCCTCGCCGAAGATATTCAGAGAAGTCTCGCGTTCTACGAGGGGACCCTCGGCTTGAAGAAAATCGAAGAGTTGCAGACGCCCTTCGGGATACTCCACCGCCTCCGCTACGGGACCAGTGATGTCAAGCTGCTTGACGCCAAGACCATCCCTCCCACCGATCCCTTGGGATTCAACCCGCAAGAAGGAGTTCGCTATCGGACGTCCATGACGTTTGAGATTCAGAACATCAGCAGCTTATGTCCCATCCTTAAAGAGCAGGGGGTAGAATTTCTGGTGCCAGAGACGGAAATTCGTCCGGGCACACGGGTCGCCATGATCAAAGACCCAGATGGGAACCTTATTGAGTTGATTCAACGAAGATGACCAGGGAGTCGTGCCGGAAGCTAAGTGGGTCAGAAGTGTTCTGGAGAATGAGGCAAAACTGAGAACGGGGACACCTAACCAACCGTTCCACGTGACCGCTGCCCGCGTGCGGCCTTGTCTAAAGCCGAACGGGGCGGTTGGGGCAGCGGCCCGTGACCGAAGGCGTTAGACCTACAGGAACCTCTTTCGAAAGAATTTTTTCAGGAGAAACCAGCTATGAATAACTCCTCGCAGGAGTCCCTCCCAGAAAACGGTCCGGCTCAAGGGGCGAGAAAGAGCTGGACCGTTCAGGGGGGCTTGTTGGGCTCAATCGTGGGCGGCCTTGCAGTTGCCATTATCCTTGCAGTAGCTGGCCAGCTCTGGCGGCTCCCCGCTATGAGCGAGAAGCTCGATCGACACGAGACGGAGATTCGCAAGTTTAACGAGCGGTTTTCCGATCTCGCTAGCCGTCTGGCTACGCTTGAAACGCGCACGGCCCTCCAGCAGGCACCCACTCCAGGTCAGTCAAAAGCGAAGCAGGACTCTGAGCCTAAACGTGCCCCAGACCAAGGGCTCACCAAGATCAACATGAATACCGCTAACGATTTGCATAACATCAAAGTCTCTCCTGGGTTTCATGTCGAATGGGATAGAGGGCCTGCGTCTAAGGTATTCCAAGTTTATAAGGATGGCCTCCCAAAGCCCATCTTCGAGAAGCACATTATGAATGGCGAGCTAGTCTCATTGCCATCGACTGCACGCGGGCAGGTCGAGCTAAAGACATGGTGGGACGATGGCACCCGTGAGCGAGAGGAGGGTGTATGGGTCTTCGTAGTCACCGAGTAGTAGTTCCCCTGAGCTTGTGATTGCCGCTTAGCACGTCAAAGAGCTTGCTTGAGCTAACAAGTGTAGCCTACTATTACCCCTCTGACAGTCTGTGATGATTGTATGGAACCCCATAGTGTCTGAGGGAGGGGTTGGCGGAGACGCTATCATAAGGTGACCGCTAGAGAGCGCGGTCTAACAACCGCCTCCAGCGCGACCGCGGCCCGCGAGCGGCTCTGTCTGAAGCCGAATGGACACGGCGGGGCCGCGGCGGCTGAGGCGCAGCGTTAGGCCGCCGAACTCTCTACGAAAGAGAAAAGAAGGTTATGGACGAAAGAGAAGAGAAGGCTATACGAAAACAAGTGTCTGCCGCACAAACCAACATTATGATTTGGAGAATCTCTGGGGCGGTAGCCTTCTATGTAGGTGCAGGAGGCGCTTTGGTGACTAATTCCGAAGCTTGGGGCTTAGTTGCGGTAGCCGGTGCAATTATAGTGAGTGCCTATTCTTTCGTAGATCGGCCGTAACCGCACAAGGTAGGGTGAGAAGGATTGTAGCAACTGTGATTTCTTAATAGGTAGCGGGCCAACATGTCACACCAATCGCCACCACTTGAGATGAGTGAGGAAGATTGGCGTGCGACGCCAATAGCAGTGCGCGTGGTGGTCATGGAGTTGCTGCAGCGCGTCGCGCCCTATGTTGAAGCCGGGGTCACGCGGTGGCTGCAATACCTCACTCCTTGGCGTAGCTCACTTGTGGAGGCGCGTGAGCGGATACGCAAAGGTTCGCCGAGAGTATAGGGAGATGAACACTTAAAGTGACATTCTGTGACGTCGGGCCTAACTGTTCGCGCCACCGCATCGCTGCCCGGTGGCAGTTCGGAATGAACGTGAAAAGTCGCGCTTGGGCAGCTCGCAGTGCGCTTAGGCGTTAGGCTGCAACTCGGTAAACAGGTTAGCAAAGGTAAAGAAACAATGCCTCTGAAGTTTCCAGGCGCATGGCGTTTTAGGCCTCCTCAAGATGACCAATGGAAGAAATCCAGCATTCCTAATGCTGCTGTCTATGAGTTCCTCGCGTTTATTAGAAAAACGGCAACACAAGGGGAGTTGCAGGATATCCTGGAGCATTTCAAAGGGTATTTCTGTTCTGCTAATGGTACGCCCCACGTTCGGAGTTCGAACCCAAGTTGGGCGGAAACTGATCTTCAGTCCGAGATGTTTGGAGCAGCAGCAAATGCTCCGCTGTTCTTAGAGGCGTTCTTTGATGCATGTGAAGCGTTAAGGCGAAAGCCTCAGGATCTATTCGCGCCAGACGCAGCGATGATCAACCAAATCTTTCAGGAACACGACATCGGCTACGAAATCAACCCACCAAATCTATCCTTCCGTGGACACACTTCAACGGTCATCACAGTTCCCGAGAAGCCCGTAACCTTAGCAGAAAAATCAGTAGAGATCCTGCAACAGTCCTTGCACAGAACTGACGAGCTTCTCGCTCAAGGGCAGGGTCGCGAGGCAGTTCAAGAGACACTCTGGCTCCTTGAATCGGTTGCAACTGCATTCAGAGGGGTAGAGACTGAAACGAACGTAATCCAAGGAAAGTATTTCAACCAGATCGTCCGAGAATTGCGTGCATTGGCCCCCGGTTCTACTTTGGAGCGGGTTTCAGAATGGGTGACATCGTTGCACGGGTATCTGTCGTCTCCGACCGGTGGCGGAGTTCGTCATGGCGTTGATTTGAATGAAGGGAAAGTGCTGAGCCAAAGTGAAGCGCGTTTGTTCTGCAACCTCATACGCAGCTATCTGTCTTT
>CAZUFQ010000730.1:0-4056 GCA_964618735.1 uncultured Enterobacteriaceae bacterium | reverse complement strand
CCCATACATATATAACAGTCGGCGTGTGAATATGTAACTAGAGGTGCGTCCATTTAGGGATAAATTCTCAACCGGAAAAACGCAGTCAAATAACAGCCTTGCGGGCCTGTACCCTTGGCCAAGCTCAGGGCAGGCTCCGGTCGGCCCCTACGTCGTAGACATAGTAGTAGGGTGCGCAAGCGCACCAAGCGTCCTTACCACGATGTCCACATTTCCCATTCCGATTCTGTGTCTCTCATGAGCTTTGCTCGCCCGTAATCTACTGCATTTGGCGGCCACGCTTCAGAAGATTCATGACGCCACGTATTGCGTACATGCTTAGGGGAAGAAAGAAACTCTATCCTTGCGTCGCTAGAGCGCGCGTCGTTTTTCTCGTTTGCCTGTCGTTTGGAGTGATTACGGTGTAGACGTTTGACGAGGTCCCATAAGTTCAGCATCGTGACCTCCTTCTTTGCCGCACCTTTGCTAACTCGCTACAGTTCGTCTTAAGTGCGGTGAAAAGAGGACGAATCCAATAGCTATTTACAAACGCAAAGGATATACGGCGAAACTTAGGACGCCGTCTCAGGCATAGGACTGCATTTCTCCCGTGTTCTTTGCAACCACGCCATTGTCCGGCGTTTTCCAAATCGTCTGCCGGCTCTTACGGAGTTCATAGAGCGCCGATCCCATGTAAGACTCAAGTCGCAAGTATCCCCACCGTTCCGCTTCCGAAAGTGCTTTCCATTGTTCCTCTCCTGGAGCATAGGAAAACTGTTCTACTCGACAGACCGCGGCCCAGAGCTGCTCTACTGCAAGCTGACTTCCTTGTCCATTTTCTGTCCGCCGCATGACGGAAAGAAACCGGTGCAACTCGTCTCGCAAAAAGTCCGCTAGCTGAACATATTCACTTGTCATAAGGCCTCCTCCGTTGCGCAGGAAAAGATTCTGAGACCCAGGTAGAGCAGAAACCATGCCGCCCTCGCCTTAGAGAAATAGGCGCAAAACCAAGGGATTCGGACGACACAAACAAAGGCGAATGCTAGAAAAGCTGCAGGGACTGCTGCAAGTGCAACAACCCCTGTTTCGCGAACAGCACTGAGGGCTGTGTCAGGGATGAACTGCGTATGGCGTTGCGTTCATTGCGCCACAACGCCGCTCGGATCTGTACGGTTTCTTCTCAGTCCTTGCTCGTCGGTGTTATGCATGGTAGAGACAAGGAGAAAAATCGTACGAATTCGTACGATTTCGTACTTCGCAACGTTGCCTATCTAGGAGGACGTGATGCAAGGCGCCACTGTGCTGCGAGTCAACTTAAGTACTGGCCAGATCCGCAAAGAGGCAGTGCCAGAACAAATGATTCAAACCTTTGTTGGTGGACGTGGGGTGGGCAGTAAGCTGCTAATGGACAATATGGACCCCAAAGTCGACGCCCTCGATCCACGGAATCCCCTGATTTTTGCGACTGGGCCAGTAACGGGGACGTATGCGCCGACGGGTGGACGTTACATGGTCATTACCAAATCACCCCTGACTGGAGCGATTGCTTGCTCGAACTCAGGCGGCTACTGGGGACCGGCATTACGCTACGCAGGGTATGAATACCTCCTCCTTGAGGGAAAAGCGAAAGACCCTTCGTATCTCTACATTCATGATGACACAGTTGAGATTCGCAGCGCCAAGCACCTTTGGGGTAAAATTGTCGACGATACCGAGAATATGATTCGTGAAGAGACGCATCCCGAAGTGCGCGTGGCGTCTATCGGTCAAGGAGGGGAAAACCTCGCCCGCACCGCGTGCGTGATGAATGATAAAGGGCGAGCGGCTGGCCGTTCCGGCGTCGGCGCCGTCATGGGCTCGAAGAACCTCAAAGCGATTGCCGTGCGTGGCACGAAAGGCTTAAAGATCGCGAACCCCGCTGCTTTTACGGAGGCCGTGCTGAAAGGGCGGGACAAGCTGGTGAAAGGGCCGACGACTGGGGGGCTCACCATGTTAGGGACAGCAGGAACAGTGTCCTATATGAACATGGTTGGCATGCTACCGACCAACAACTTTCAGATGGGCGTGTTCAGTGGCGCGGCGGCGGTGGATGGCACAATCGTGAAGAAAGACTTTATGACCCGCAACCGGGGTTGCCATAGCTGTATGATCCATTGTGGTCGGGTGACCAAAGTCACAGGTCACGGACAGTTTGATGGTCGAGGGGAGGGGCCAGAATACGAGACTATTTACGGCGTGGGGACGATCTGCGGTGTTGATAATCTCGCTGCGGTCATCAAGGCTAACTATTTGTGTAACGAATATGGCTTAGACACGCTCGAAGCTGGCATTGCCATTGGCACGGCCATAGAATTGGCCGAAAAAGGGTATATTCCAGAAAGTGACATTGGCTTTCCGTTGAAGTTCGGCGATGCGGAGGCCATGGTCAAGTTGCTCGAAGCGCAAGCGTTCCGCACGGGGCCGATTGGGCACTGGCTGGCGGAAGGCGGATTCCGTCTGGCGGAACACTATGGCCATCCGGAACTGTTCATGGGTTCGAAAAAGCAGGGCTTTGCGGCCTATGATCCGCGCGGGTCGATCGGTATGGGGCTAGCCTACGCCACCTCGAATCGTGGCGCGTGCCATCTGCGCGGCTACACGATTTCTCTTGAGCACTTCGGCAATCCGATCAAGCTCGACCCCTTCACGCCAAAAGAGAAACCCTACTGGCTGACGATTCTGCAAAACACCACGTCCTTCGTCGACGCCTCGGGGATTTGCTTGTTCTCAACCTTCGATATGAGTCCTGGGGAAGATGTGACCGCGATGGTCAGTGAGTCGCTCGGATACAATGTCGGCGGGCCAGAAGACATGCTCAAAATCGGCGATCGGATTTGGAACCTCGAGCGGTTGTTCAATAATGCGGCTGGCCTCACTCGCGCGGATGATAGTTTGCCTCCCCGCATCACCAGCGAGCCTCTGACCGAAGGTCCGAGCAAGGGACATGTCGTTGACCTGGAGCCGATGTTGAACGAGTACTACCAACTGCGTGGCTGGGATATGCAGGGGCGTCCGACTTCAGACAAGCTGCGCGAACTGGGTTTAGCATAAGCGGGGAAGGCGTATGAAACAAATTGTTGTTCATCAAGAAAAATGCACGGCCTGTCGTGAATGTGAATTAGCCTGCTCGTTTTCTCATGAGGGCTCTTTCATTCCCGTCCTCTCGCGTATTCGCGTGGCCGACTTTTACGAGGAGCAGTTCTATCAACCGATGGTCTGTGTGCACTGTGCTGACGCGCCCTGCGCAGCGGTGTGTCCCACCGTAGCCATCCAACGGCAGGCCGATGGTCAGATCAAGGTCATCGAGGACCGCTGTATTGGGTGCAAGATGTGCCTCCTGGCCTGTCCCTTCGGTGTGATGAATTTCTCGCCAGACAAGGGTGTGGCGCAAAATTGCGACCTGTGCGACGGCAATCCTCAATGCGTCCAGTTCTGCACCCCAGGAGCCCTGGAATATGCTGATGTCGTGGCCGCGTCTGCACTAGCGAAACAAAAGGCAGCCGCCGCCTTGGGTTTGCCCCAGGCATAGAGGCTGCGGGCGAGCTCTTTCTATTTCTATAAAAGAGGAAACCTCAAGGTCCCTTTTCGATAAAAGGGGCTGGGTGCGGCCTGGGATTGAGCTGGGGGAAAACTATGGCGACGAAGTATGTTCTGATTGGTAACAGCGCGGCGTCGTTAGCAGCAGTCGACGGCATCCGCAAATGCGATAAGCAAGGCGACATTACGATCATCAATCGTGAGACCGGCTCTGCCTACTCTCGCGTTGCTCTACCCTATTACGTGGCGGGAGAGATGACGCTCGACGATCTCTTGATCCGCCAGGCCCCCGATTATCAAAAGCTCGGTGTCTCACTGATGGAAAACGAGCAGGTCACCGCTATCAATCCATCGGCAAAACAGGTCGAGTTAGCAAGCGGGAAGAAGGTCAGTTACGATAAGCTGTTGATCGCCACTGGGTCAGAGACTATCGTGCCCCCGATTCAGGGGCTGGCGCAGATTCCACATCATTACTTGTGGACGCTCGATGATGCGGTCGGC
>CAZUFQ010000729.1:0-4061 GCA_964618735.1 uncultured Enterobacteriaceae bacterium | reverse complement strand
TTTCAATTATCAGCCCACCGGCATTACAACACGGATCTTGCATCATCGTGACGAGATTTATTTTGGAAGGAGCCGGCTCCTTGTCGAAATCTCGGAAGAAGGGAGCCAGTATGTCCCCCTTCCTGCGCACCAATCAGAAAAAGCGTCACAAAATTATCAACAGGAGAAGATCCCTTCTCCTTCCCAGCCGCCCCATTCGACCTCATCAGACAATGAAACACTATTCATATCTCTTTTACAACAGCAACCACAGGTCGCTCTCCGTATTATCGCTGGCCAGGGTGTAGGTTCTGTTTTTGAAGCAAAACCCGGAGTCCAACGTTTTACAGTTGGACGTAGTCAGCAAGCGGATTTCCCCGTGGCGGATCAAGGCGTATCGCGCACGCATTTTTCCATCACCATCACACTGACCAGTGTTACCCTGGTAGATGAACAAAGTCTGAATGGCACGTTTGTTAATGATGTGAAGGTGTCACGTATTGAACTACACGGAGGGGAAGAAATCCGTGTCTGTGATACACGACTCAAAGTCGACATTGTTTTCCCCCCAAAAGACACGCCAAGAGAAGAGACAAACCCCACAAAGACTGTTGTCTATCAGCAACCACAAGAACAGCAAAGTTTGCCACAGCTGAGTACACCTCCTGTTCCTTCTTCTCCCACTCACCCCAAAATCAGAATACCGTTTACATTCTCTCGCACCTTGGTAATGGCGTTGACGGCGCTTCTCTCTACAGGCATGGTTGGGATTTTCTACTTAGTGAAGCCGGTATTTTTTGCTAGCGGATCCTTATCAACAACACATGTTGCCTTGGAAGGCGAATGCACCGTATGTCACTCTCCGTGGAAGAGTCAGCCGATTAGTGCAAGCTGCGGCGCCGAGGACTGTCACGCCAGCACGCTCAAGACGGACGCCCAGGTGCAGGACGACTGCACCCAATGTCACACAGAGCACAACGGTCGTCTTGCTAAAATAAAGAATGTTAAAACCGACGCGGCGCAAAAAGGTTGCTGGGCGAGTTTTTGTCATAAGGAAGCAGACTTTCTCGATCGGCCAGTTTGGCGTTACTATAAACAAGTTTTTGTTGCGTCGAGTATAGCAGGTGCGGATGTTTTACCATGGGCGCTGCCGGCGCAAGAACAGGCGCGCCAGCAGTGGCAATCCAGCGTTCCGCAGGTAGCGACAGGGCTCATTTTTGCGCACGAGAAACACGTAAAAGACTCAGGCCAGGAAGATTGCTTGAGCTGCCACCAGCCGCTTCCCGGCACCATTATTAACATATTAGCGCCTATAAGCGCCTTTCCTACACACGAGGAATGCGAAACCTGTCATCGAGAGGTTGGCAATAGGGATCCGCAGGCAGCTCGCGCCCATGCGGCTCCTACCTGCCGCAAGTGCCATACCCGCGAAGACGGAAGCATCACAAGAACGCCACGCTCTGTAACCTCTGTCGACTTTTCTCATAATTCTCACAAAAAGGAAAACTGTACGACCTGCCATTTCACGATCAAGGGAGAGCAAACGTATCAACCAATGACACAGTCTTCTCTCTACATCTTGCCCATGAACGCTTGTCAATCTTGTCATGAACAACGACGCGCGACTATGAGCTGCCTTGGCTGTCACCGCACCCATCATCAAGGAACGCCGCCGGAGCGCCTAACCAAGTCATGGCGGAGCCAGGTCACACTAGGATATGTGCTACTTGGATTTTTGGTCTTGGAAAGTGGCGTGTGTGTATCTCTCTTCTTCCGCGCACGCGCACGATACGAACCTCAGTAGTAAGACACAGTAAAGACTCCGCCTCTGTTGCTCCTGTTGGGTATAGCTACGGGAGGTCCGACCATTCTTTCCCTGCTTTATCTATCATCTTGCCTTTGTATACTTGCATGATCCGTGCTTGAGCCGTTTACTCATACCGCAGGATAAGCACCGTACAATTATCAGCACCCCCACGTTGATTGGCCAACTCCACAAGAGCATCACAAACCTGCTGAGGATCGTGGGGTATGCGCTCCACAGCCGCAAGAATTTCCTCTTCCGTCACGACGCCATGAATACCATCACTACACAAGACAAAAACATCGAGAGCCAGAGCCTCTTCAATCCGGAGCGAAGGTTCAACGACAGGACTCGTTCCCAACGCTTGCAATAACACATGGCGGTGCGGATAGGTTTGGGCTTCTTGCAAAGTTATTTTGCCGTCACGAATGAGTTGTTGCACAAGCGTATGATCTTCTGTCAATTGTTCAATACGATTGGCGCGGACGCGGAAAACCCGACTATCCCCCACATGACAAATGCTCACTTGTTTATTGATTTCCTCAAACAGAACCGCAGCAATTGTTGTCCCCATACCCGCTAAATCCGGCTCCTCCTGACTTTTGGCTAGTATCTGGCTGTTCGCTTGTCCTGCTGCAATAAGCAACCGTCGCCCCGCCACTGACCTCCTCCCATATTGGTCAAACGCTGCTGTTAAGTCCTCGTCGCGAGTCGCTTGCAACGAGGCATGCATGCTCTCAACGGCTACAGCACTCGCAACTTCTCCCCCGACGTGCCCGCCCATGCCGTCAGCCACAACGTAGAAGTCGGAAGTGGGGAAGAAGCCAAAAGCATCTTCATTTATCGAACGAACCTTGCCAACATCCGTCCTCACAGCTCCTTGCACTGGCATGCCCCACTCTCCTTTATCACGATCGTATGTCTCGCTCATCACATCGTTTTTTCCCTTTCTTTGTCAAGGGAGAGCAGCATGAGACGAAGAAGAAATTTGTTGACATTCCGTTTCTATTGTCTTAAATCGAATTCTAGCTCTAGAGTAAATTTGCTTGTTTCTGTGGAAAATCGTGATCGAAATTTTTTAAAAATAGGAGGAACCTTTATGGTCAACAAGCGTACGGTCGCGATGTTGATAGGGTTAGGCTGTGTTCTTCTGACTGCTGGCCGCAATTTTGCCCAAGACTCGCCAGAAGTGAAGTACCTTGCTAAGCCAACGGCAAAGGATATTTTGGATGGCCTCGCCATAGACAAAGGCGTCGCTCCTCATCTGAAACCCCTGAAACCTCAATGTCAGGAGTTTTCTCAAGACGTAAAAGGAGCCACTCCAGAAACTACTATAGCATTTCCAGTCTTGTTCGCCTTCAATTCAGACAAACTGTCCCCAGAGATGGAGAGAACCCTCGATGAGGTTGGACAGGCCCTCAATAATCCTTCGCTCCGTCCCTATTGCATTCGTCTAGAAGGCCATACCGACAGCGTTGGCAGTGATACTTACAATCAAGGTCTCTCCGAACGGCGCGCAAAGAGTGTGATGCAGTATCTTGTTACCCATCAGCACGTGGATGAGAAACGGCTGTTTGCAGTTGGGTATGGGAAGACGCATCCGTTCACAACGAATGACACAAAAGAAGGCCAACAAAAAAACCGTCGAGTACAAGTTGCGAACTTAGGCTCAGGACCCACGGCAAAAAGTCAATCCAATCAGTAGCAAAGCCCCAGCGAAGACAACAGTTGCCGATGGAAGATGCTGCGGCATGCGTGCGCAGCATCTCACGCACGAACGCCCAAGTGTCGAACTGAACGGGTTCTTGAGCCGGAAGCGCCATTCTGACGTCGCACCAACCTCCATCCTGAACTATCAACGCCCCCACAACGCTGGCAATATACAAAGGCTAACGCCAATACTTGCAAAAATAAACGCGATTCGGAGCCAGGCATATCGGGCCGGGGTCGGCATTCCCCTAGACTGGAAATAGTTCCGCGCGGCGGCTACGAAGTAGACAACTGCTAAGGCAATGAAGAAGAGACCAATGGTAGAGGGAGCTGACATGATAAATTTACATAGAAACTGAAATGCGAGCGACTTCAAGAGCGTCAAGACTCGTGAGTGGACACACGGCGCGAAAGACTTCGTAGAAAATCCCCTGATCTGGTATGAACACCAAGGTATCTAACACTGGAGAAACTGTTTCTTCAACGGTCGGTGCGTCCTGCAGAGACACTTCCTTTCCTTCATCAACTGTCTGTTCGATCCACTCATCTGGTGAGACAGTCCATTTTT
>CAZUFQ010000728.1:0-4087 GCA_964618735.1 uncultured Enterobacteriaceae bacterium | reverse complement strand
TACCAGGTCACAGAACATGACGGTCAACTGCCGCCGCTCGGCTTCGGGCGCAGCCGGACGGGACTGAGCAACGCTTGGCGAGGCCGTTAAACGCCTCGCCTTCCTTGCGCTGGTTACGTCTTTGCGGCTGCGACTCTTGGCTGGCAGGGGTTTCGCTGCTGCCCCCAAGGTCGCGCCACATTGGCCACAGAAATCGGGATAGGGGGAAGCCTCACGACTTCCCTCCTCCCACACCACCTTTCTATTACCCACAAATTCTTAGAGGCGCAGGGAGACCACGGAGAGAGACGAGCTTGAGGATTGCGTCTTGAGTCGCTAGCCTCCTTTCGCTTCTGGAGCCACACGCTTGTCGGGTGAAGAAGCCCTCTATAGATAGCGCTTATCTTGAAACCTGACGGAGTGAGGAATGCAAACGAGCAGCAACGATAACAATTGGGCGCTGGAAGAATTGGGAAGCGTAGACCTGGGGGATAAGCGCCGGACAGCCCGACTCATCAAGCTCTGTGGGCAACTCGCAGCGATGCCCGAGAGTTCAATCAATCACGCGTGTGGCGACTGGACGGAGACCAAGGCCGCTTATCGCTTCTTCCAAAACGACAACGTGGAGGGAGAAGACATCCTGGCGGTGCACCGGGCAAAAACCGCTGAGCGCGCGGAGCAGCACCGGACCGTGCTTGCCATCCAAGACACAAGTTATCTCGTCTACACAAATCATCGGCGCACAACCGGCTTGGGGGCAATATCGGTAAAGAAAGGGAAGCGCGTGGAGAAGATCCACTCCCATGGGCTGGTGATGCATAGCTGCTTAGCCGTCACGACTGAAGGGGTACCCCTGGGGCTGTTAGATCAGCAGATCTTTGCCCGCGAGGCGGCACCCGCAGCCCCGCTACGGCATCGCAAGGTGCTCCCGATTGAAGAGAAAGAGAGCTATCGCTGGCTTGAAACGTTGAAGAATTCGCAGCCGTTGCGGGGTGACACGCAGCTCGTAACGATCTGTGATCGAGAGGCCGATATGTATGAGTTCTTTCAGCGGAGTGAGGCTCTCGGAGCGCCAGTGTTGGTCAGAGCGAATCACGATCGTCCCATTAATAAACGCTCGATGTACGCCGAGAAGGATATTCTAAAACTCTGGCCGCACCTCGCACGCCACCCCTGTGCGGGGCGATTCGCCGTTACTGTGCCCGCGCGGCACGGTACGAAACATGCCACCCCACACGCACCGCGCATCGCAACTGTGGAGATGCGGTTTGCCGCGTTTACCCTCAATCCGCCCAAGCGCCTCAGCGCCACTTTGCCCAACTTGCCCATGTCCGCGATTTACGTGCGAGAGCAGGACCCACCAGCGGGTGAGCCTCCTCTCGAATGGATGCTGCTCACCAATCTCCCGATTGAGACGTTCGCCCAAGCCTATGAAAAAGTGCAGTGGTACTGTCTCAGGTGGAGAATTGAGATGTATCACAAGGTGCTCAAATCTGGCTTCCGTGTTGAGCACTGCCGTCTCGGCACGGCTCAGCGTCTCATCCGCTATGTCACGGTGATGAGCATCCTCGCCTGGCGCGTTTTCCTGCTCACGCTTATCGCCCGTACCCACCCCGAGGCCCCCTGTACCACTCTGCTGACCGATACGGAATGGCAAGTGCTCTACTGCACGGTGAACTACCTCGCAGCAAGCTGCGAGGCATCAACTCTGCAGAATTATTGCAACGAAGCAAGCTTCGGGGCATCAGACCCGTAGCGAGTGAACAAAACAATGACACTTCCCCCAACTCCGCCTTCTCTCCGAGAGGTCACTTACTGGATCGCGAGCCTCGGCGGGTTCCTGGCCAGAACCCATGATGGTCAACCAGGCACGATTACTCTGTGGCGCGGGTGGAAACGCCTGAGCGATTTAACCCAGGGTTGGCTCTTGGCAACCGGAGGTGAGACTTGTGGGTAATAGAAAGGTGGCGTGCCAGGGCATGCCCTGGCGGTTGTGAGGATCATGCTTTCCAACCAAGCCAAGCTCATCCCCATAATAGATACATGGAGCGCCGGGATACGTCATCTGAAACAGGAGTGCCAGACGCAAGGCCGATTCATCTTCGCCTACGATGGTCAGCGCCCGAGCTGGGTCGTGACTACCGAGCAGCGTCAATTGTGCCGCAAGAGCCTCAGGGCGATACGTGGTCTGCATGTGCTCAATCGCTGAGGAAAATTCCTCCGCCGTCAGCGGCTTAATGGATTTATACGCCCCTTTCCCTATCTGGTCTTGATTAAGGGTCTCGGCAGCCACAAAGCCAAAGAGTGTGCGCGTCAGTTCGTAATGCATCACGGCATCGAACTGGTCCCCTTGCAGCCAAGGACTGGCGTCACCCCAGATTTCGCCGACGAGATACGCTTCCGGGTTCACGGCGCGACAACGTCGGCGGAATTCGCGCCAGAAGTCCGCGTCTTCGATTTCATTGGGCGCGTCGAGACGCCAACCATCGACGCCCAATTGGAGCCAATGGGTGGCCACCTCCCAAAGAAACTCACGCACAGCCTGGGTGCGAATGTTGAACTTGGGGAGAGAAGCATGACCCCACCACGCACGATATCCAAGCCCCTGGTGAGGGTGGTAGGCATTGAGCGGAAACGATTGCACATGGAACCAATCGACGTATGGGCTCTGTGGTCCATTCTCCAGCAGATCGTGAAAAGGGAAGAACCCACGCCCGGAGTGGTTAAATACACCATCCAGGATCACTCGGATCCCGTGAGCATGACAGGTGGCGAGGAGCTCGTGGAACGCCGCATTACCGCCTAACATGGGATCAACTTGATAATAATCGTGGGTATTGTAGCGATGATTCGACGCCGCCCGAAAAATCGGCGTGAGATAGAGCGCATTGGCTTCCAGCGTTTCGATATGATCCAGATGTTCGATAATACCGTACAGATCTCCTCCTTTATAACCGCGAAATGTCGGTGGCGCGTCCCAAGCCTCGAGATGAGTGGGTTTTACGAGCCGTTCACTCCGAGCAAAACGATCTGGAAAGATTTGATAAAATACGGCATCGCGCACCCAGTCTGGAGTATCCATAGCCCTGCCTCTCCCACACAACAATGTACGCCGCTCCTCACTATTCGTGGTCCCTGTGCATTTGTCAAATGCTGTCTCTTGAACGTGGGGAAGGTTACACATCAGTAGTTTTTCTGTCTGATCGCCGCGCAGGACAAGGGTGCAAAGAGGAAGAGGATGGTCTACAGGGTTTCAACTTGCTTCCGTTTTGGCACGGTCTTCTCCCATCGCTTGGCTGACGTTGACTCCACACTCTTCCTCTGAAAAAAAGGTGGACGGGCTCCAGGACCGTTGCTGGACGAGGAGACGGAACGGCTGAGGGGCGCTCTACGCGGCGACTCGGATCGAGCGCTCGGCAAGTGCAAAGCAGCAACGCTCATGGAGGAAAGCCAACACGCAAAGGAGGAAGCAGGATGGCGACGCTCACCCCCCAGGTCTTACTCGATGGGATTGTGTTCCCCGAAGGTCCACGCTGGCACAAGGGGAAGCTCTGGTTCTCGGATATCTTCGCCGGGAAAGTGATGACGGTCGATGTGGAAGGCCGGGCAGCCGTGATTGCCTCCGTACCAGAGCGGCCGTCCGGTCTGGGCTGGTTACCGGATGATCGCTTGTTGATCGTCTCGATGCGCAATCAGCGTCTGCTCCGCCTCGACCCAGACGGATTGCACACGGTGGCCGATGTCAGCTCCCTCGTCAAGGGCGACATCAATGACATGGTGGTCGATAGCCGGGGCCGGGCGTACATCGGGAGTATGGGCTATGATGTGTTCGCGGGAGAGGCGCATGCGCCGGGCACTATCGTGCTTGTGACACCTGAGGGCAACGCCCGTGTCGTTGCCGACCAGCTGGAAATGCCCAACGGTCCGGTCATCACCCCTGATCACAAGACCCTCATTGTGGCCGAGAGCTTTGGTCATCGCCTGGCGGCGTTTGACATTGCTCCCGATGGAGCCCTGTCGGGACGCCGGGTGTTTGCCGAATTGGGTGAGGGCGTCCCCGATGGGATCTGTCTGGATGCCGAAGGCGCGGTGTGGGTCAGTTCTCCCT
>CAZUFQ010000727.1:0-4092 GCA_964618735.1 uncultured Enterobacteriaceae bacterium | reverse complement strand
TGGAAGATTGTCACGTCTCGGTCGAAGGGCTGCCCGAAGGGAGTATGTTTTGCTCTTATCAACCTGTTCTGAGCATCACCGGGCGTTATCTTGACTTTGGCTTACATGAAACTGCTTTGTTAGGGTTTCTGTGTCAGGCTTCAGGCATCGCCACCAAAGCGGCGCGCTTCCGTAAACTGGTGGGGGAGAAACCACTGATCCATTTTGGCGCTCGGCGCATGCACCCGGCTCTCGCTCCGATGATCGATCGCAGCGCGTATATTGGCGGTTGTGATGGTGTGGCGGTGGTGTTGAGCGCTGAGAAGCTGGGGCTCGCTCCGTCTGGCACGATTCCCCACGCGCTCATTTTGCAAATCGGCGATACGCTAGAAACCGTACGCGCCTTTCACGCTGTGGTTGATCCAGCGGTGCGGCGTGTGGCGCTGATCGACACGTTTCAAGATGAAAAGTTTGAAGCGATTCGACTGGCGGAAGAGATGGGTGACGCCCTCTGGGCGCTGCGGTTGGATACGCCTGGCTCTCGTCGCGGCGACTTTGCCAAGATTCTGCAGGAGGTGCGCTGGGAGTTGGATCTCCGTGGGTTTGAAAATCTCAAGCTGCTCGTTTCTGGCGGTTTGGAAGAAGCACATATTCCGCCGCTCGTGCCGTGGGCGGATGCTTTTGGGGTCGGCACGTCGATTGCCAATGCGCCGGTGATTGATCTCAGTCTTGATATTGTTGAGATTGATGGCAAACCGATAGCCAAGCGAGGCAAGGAGTCCGGCGGGAAACGTCTGTTCACGTGCCCCACTTGCCGGCAAGAAGTTGTTGCTCCGACGCGAATGCTTGCGCCTTCATGCCGCATTTGTGGAGCAGCATTAATCCTGCGCACCGCGCCCTTGATGGAAAACGGACGCGTGCTTTCTCCATTTCCTTCCCCGGCGACAATTCGTGAACAAACGCTTGCGCAACTGCGCTCGCTTCCTGAGTAGTGTTCTGCATTTGGATACCACATTTTCATGAGTGATTTTTTTACGATTCAATGGCAAGACAAAGCGGTGGTGATGCTTGACCAGCGTCTCCTGCCGACACAAGAAATTTACCGAACCTATCGAGACTATCGAAGTGTGGCGAAGGCGATTATCGACATGGTGATCCGCGGCGCACCAGCGATTGGCGTGGCTGCGGCGATGGGTATTGCGCTTGGCGCTCGTCAACTTAAAAAAATTGCCGAGCCAGAAGAGTTTGCTCGCCTGTGTCAGGTGTTTGCCGCCACTCGACCGACCGCGATTAACCTGTTTTGGGCGATTGATCGCATGCGCGGGGTCTACGAGCAAACGCGAGATCGGGGCCGCGACGCGCTGTGCGTTCGTTTGCAACAGGAAGCACTCGCTGTGTATGAGGAAGACGTCGCCGCAAATCATCGGATGGGCCGCTATGGCGCCAGATTGATTCCGAAAGGCGCGACCGTGCTCACGCACTGTAATGCCGGAGCTTTGGCGACGGCTGGCTACGGCACGGCGCTCGGCGTGATCCGCGCCGCGTGGGAACAAGGAAAGAATATTTCCGTTTATGTGCCAGAAACGCGTCCATTTTTACAAGGAGCGCGGTTAACCGCCTGGGAACTGACTAAGCTAGGGATTCCTGCGACGTTAATTACTGACAATATGGTCGGACATTTCATGCAGAAAGGGAAAATTCACTGTGTAGTGGTCGGCACTGACCGGACGGCTGCGAACGGTGACGTCGCCAACAAAATCGGCACCTATACGAACGCGGTGCTTGCTGCTCGGCACCAGGCGCCGTTCTACGTCGCGGCTCCGACTTCTTCTATTGACCTGCGTTGCACAAGTGGAAAAGATATTCCCATTGAAGAACGCGCCTCACGAGAAGTGACGCATGTACTAGGAAAGCAAATTGCGCCAACAGGGATGAAGGTGGCCAATCCTGCCTTTGACGTGACGCCGCACGAATTGGTGACCGCTATCATTACGGAAAACGGCGTCGCTCGCGATCCGTACGAGACGACCTTGTCCCAGCTCGTGCGTAAGAAAAAAGGGGGGCGGGGCGCAGCAAGCGGCTAAATCGCCCTGCCACGTTTTTATTGAACGATCATCTCGACGCGAAGGCGGCCGATTCGTAAGCCAGACCCACCTTGGTTAAATTGCCGTTCGGGTCAGCCAGGGGCCTGGTGTCAGTCGGATCTTTGGGGGGCGACAAAGCAAACCAAGCGTACCGCTCGACATACGGTAAGGTGTGCAACATCCTCACCGCGGCCGAGGCAAAGGCCGCTTGCTGATCTACGGTCGGGAATTTCGCGCCGGGTCCACGATAATTGGTGAGAGCGAACTCCGTCAGCCAAATGGGCTTGTCCGGGTACTTTTCATGTACGGCCTCCAAATAGTCCCGCAGATCCTCTACGGCAGCCATGGGGTCGGCAAAGTTTTTTTCGTATTTATGTAAACAGATGAAGTCGACCCGGTAGCTGTGTGCTTTCGCTCCCTTCATAAACTGGTCAAACCAGCTGCCTCGTTTCTGAGCGTCATCAGCTGTGGCGGGGCTTCCGAGCCGCATATTGGTGGCCATCAGTTGGGGCCATAAATCAAGCGCTTGTTGCGGGCTCATATCTGCTTGCTTATAGGAATCGGGTTCGTTGAACCCGAGCAAGGTTGTTCCGAGACTCCTTGCCTTATCAAGCTCAACCATGTTTTGTGGCGCTCGAATCATAGGTACAAACTCGACACCGGGCGGCGGAGTGATACCTCTTGTGTCTGGGCCCCAGGTGTAAAACCAGGATGCATTAGCCTTAGCAAGCGCTTCAGAACCGTTGCGAAAATTCCAGGCTCCTACTCCCTGTAGAGGTCTGGAAGTCGCGGAAGCTTTGAACGCGGTGCTGGTCGGAAACTTGCCGACCGTGGCTGTGTTGGTACACCCCCCTAAGCAAATTAACACCAGACCCAGCATAGACTTTCTTAAACTCTGCTGTGAAATCATCGCCATGCACCTCCTCTTATTTAAAGATTAGACGAGGCACAGATGAATTCGTTCAAGAGCGCTCGTGCATAGCTGACTGGCTACTCCTCGGTTCCATTGGGCGAACACATGTCGAATGCCTCATTCTTTATGTTTTCCAAGAAATGCTGCTCGCGGTTAGGGAGCCTCTCCCTCATTTTTCCTTCAGTATTGGTGACCACCAAAGACCTAATGCGAAGGTTGACGAGCGCCGCCATCGTGTCATGAACGGTCGCTTCAGGGATGGTGGCTACCGCAGCACCCTTGCCACAGAACAGGTCGCGAACTTTTATCGGTTTGTCTCGTGTTTACAAAAGAAATACCGACCGCTCGTGCCTGCCCCCGCCGTCCGAAATTTTGACATCGAATTGATGAAAAGTGGGAATGAAAGGTTTTTCTCTTATGATGAAGGAGGAGAGGGATAAAGAGACCAGCTCCCGTTTTCCCCGTTGAGACGGTTGCTGCCTCCGCAGGTTGCTGTTTGGAGTCAAAGTCGAGCGGGAATATCGATGGCAGGTAAGCGCTCCTTCCGCGCTGTTCTTGTCGCCTGATGTCCCGCTGTCTTGGAGGAGGGCCGCCGTTAGGGTCGTGGACGTTCCACGACGCACACTAACCACTCCAGGAACTTTTCTGCCCACAGGTTTCCGCGTCGTGGAAAAAGGTCCGCGAGTTTTGCTTTGTCAATCCATACGCCTTGACAAGTGAGACATTCGCTGATGGTCACCTCGTGGATGGATCGGCGGTGCAGCGGCTCGCCGCACTGCGGACAGCGTGCACGTGCAAATTCACGCATCGTCTGTTCTCTTGCTGCGGTGGAAGCCTGTTTCAATTTGGCAATGAGCTCGCGATCACGCGCGGCAAAATATTGACCTTCTTCCGCTAACTCTTTGAGCCGCATTTTCTCTCCCAGGTGATCTCTTTGATCCATAGACAATCCTCCGAGCGTTCAAGCGACGCCATGCGCCGCCGTTGAGCAGAATACCAGGAAATCATCTCGTTAATGAAAGCAAAAACGGGTCTCTTGCCCGGGCAAAAACCCGTTTTTGGCGCTTTTGGCGCTCACTATCTTTGCCGTTACTATCGTATTGAGCCCGGTCTGTC
>CAZUFQ010000726.1:0-4102 GCA_964618735.1 uncultured Enterobacteriaceae bacterium | reverse complement strand
TTTGCTCGTATGGTCAGCGAAAATTCCGGCAGTTGGTAATCATCCGGATCGACGCACTCCTGCAAACGGGCACAGGTGCGGAGAATTCGGCGCGTACTGCGTGACAGCTTGCGCATGATGACATGCAAGGCTGATTTGGAATAGTCGAATTTCTCGATGAGCACTTCCGCCACTTCCTCCACGATGGCGTCAGAGACATAGAGCAGAAAAGCTTTTCGGCGGGCGAGTCGCAGCAAGGTTTCCGACACTCCTCCAAAATTGAAGGCTGAGATGTAGACATTGGTGTCGGCCACCACACGCAACATGTCAGCTCGCTCGCGCTTTCAGGCTCACGCCGCGCGTTGTTTTCTTGCGCTTCTCCTGACGGTGTTCGTGGATGATCCGGTCAACGTCCGCTTCGGTGACGCCGCGCGCTTTGGCGCGTGTCGCGCCATACATACGGATGGTTTTCCATTCCTTGTCCTCGATGTAACGGCGTAACGCTTCGCGCACGAGTTCACTTTTAGTGCGGTGTTCCTTTTTGGCGAGCTGGCTAACGTTGTCCAGCATCTCCGGGGGAAGGCTGATCGGCAAGATTTTTGAGGTGCGCATACGGGTTCTCCACAGAAAGTAATACTAAGTATTACTAAAAATGTGGGCTCTCTGCAAGAAACTCTTCACTTCCCCGTGTGGGTCTGCCATTTATTAGGACACTACTAAAAATTAGGGAAGGAAATCGTCGGTAAAATGGCTCCCTCCCGCCGTCTACTTTTTTTTCCTGGGTTGGCTAGCATAAGCAACTTTCTTCTCTACGATGAAATTACTCTCACTTTCCCTTTCTCCCAGAGAGGCGGCTCCCTGCCCCTATTGCCCAACCCGCCTCTCTTTCTCCATATCCAATAATTCTTCATTAAGCCGTTTTCTCAGCAAACGAATCAGCACTCCCAGGTGCGAAAGCAACACTCATTTGGTGGCGTTCCAGCTTTGAAAAGATCGTAGCTCCGCCAAATTACGATGCCGGATAAAGGAATTGAGAACTGACTCAAAGTGAGCTTTGTGCGACAAGAAAGGAGAATTTCCCCGACACACGGAATCTTTCATGAACCACACCAAGGGGACGAGCGAGAGACGTCGCGTTAAAAGCGCAAGGCCTTCTACACTTCAGGGCTTTTATTAAAGGGGCAAAGCGGTCAGTATTCTTCTGTTTTGCAGCATAACGCTGCCTAGACTTACAGGTAGCGGGCGTAGCATCCAACATCTGGCATAAGAGTTGCGGAACTTCCCGACTTCTCGAGAAGGAGACCCCTAATGAAACCAATGCGCAAACTGTCTCTTGTCAGCGTGCTGACTCTGCTTCCTGCTCTAGGGTGGCCTCACAGCCAGGCAGTGAAAGCGGAGGATGCTCCCAAGCAACAAGCCGCCGAGGCTGTTGTAGAGAAAGTACAAAAACATATTAAGCGGTCGGAGAAAGCTGAAGGCAAGCAAGATCAAGTCAAGGACCAGGTACAGCTTAAGACCGATCCGACAACAGGCAAGCCGATCGTAGAGGAGACAGGAGAAGCCTCTTACTATGGCAAGGGCTTTCAGGGCAAAAAAACGGCCCATGGAGAAAAATTTAAACAACAAGGATTGACCGCAGCCCACCCAACTCTCCCATTGGGCACAAAGGCAAAAGTGACAAACCTGGAGACTGGGAAATCGGTAGAGGTGCGGGTGAATGATCGGGGGCCAAAGGTCAAAGGGCGCGATCTTGATCTCTCAAAAGCCGCAGCTCAGAAGGTAGGGATAAAGAAAAAAGGGGTAGCCCCGGTGAAGATTGAAGCTGAAGTTGCCCCGACAGAGAAAAGAGCCGGCGCCGATACGAAAAACGACGCACCTGCCGGGCTACAGAAAGAATAGAAGACTAGGCACTAGGGATGACAATCGCTCTTGTGAGCAGAATCTTGCCTTGTATAGTTATGTTATGAAGACGCGACGTATCATAATAAAATTCCTTGGTGGTTGTGGGCTGCTTTGCATCGTGTTGGGTTTGCTCAGTCTGTCGCCTTTGTGGGCCGCATCTCCGTCGAACTCGAGTACGCTGCTGGCAGAGTGTAAAGAGCAAGCTCATCAGTCACAGGGAGCCGATTCAGCAGACGCTCTGTGTACTGCACAGCCAACGTTCCGATCGGCGGAAGAATTGAGCAACCGCAGTCGCGAAGAGGAACACGGGAGGATGCATTGGCGACTCCATGAGCCCAGTGAGCCCGACTTAAAGTTATGGTACTACCCGGGAGCTCCACGCCCCCTCTGGGGGTATTAGAGGCGCATACGTGAACCGCGACTGGCAGAGCGCAAGCGACCAGGGCGCGCCCCTGGCCATTGACACTGACGTCCCTTTTCGCCTCGACCGCTTGCCCTGGAGCCATTTCCACTGGCTGCTGGTGAGCGCCCTGGGCGTGACCTGGATCTTGGACGGCTTAGAGGCGACGGTCGTGGGGTCGATCGGCGCCGTGCTGGAGAGCCCTACTACCCTGGGCCTTACGGCATACCAGGTCGGGCTAGCCGGCACCCTCTACTTGGCAGGAGCGATTGGGGGCGCCCTGCTGTTCGGCTATCTGACTGACCAACTAGGACGTAAACGCCTGTTTACGGTTACTCTGGGTATTTACCTGGCTGGCGCGGTACTGACCGCGTGCGCCTGGGACTTCTGGAGTTTCGTACTGTTCCGGGTGGTGACCGGGATGGCGATTGGAGGTGAGTACTCCGCTATTAACTCCGCCATCGATGAGTTCATCCCGGCGCGAGTGCGTGGGCAAGTGGACCTCGTGGTCAACGGCAGTTACTGGATTGGCGCCGCAGCGGGGGCGGCCGCTAGCCTAGTGTTGCTCGACCCTAACCTTATCCCCACACAACTGGGCTGGCGTCTGGCGTTCGGCCTCGGCGGGCTTGTTGGCGGGGTAATGATCCTCGCCCGTCGTTACGTTCCTGAGAGCCCTCGCTGGTTGCTGATCCATGGACGCAAGGATGAGGCCGAAGCAATTATGACTCGTATCGAGGCTTCGGTAGTTGAGCAGCTGGGGCGTCAGGCCCTCACGCCGGTCTTACAGTGGATCACAATCTACCCAGGGATCCGCGTTCGCTTCGCCACGATCGTGCAGACCTTGCTTGTCCGTTATCGCAGCCGGGCCGTCCTAGGCCTAGTCCTCATTGCCTCGCAGGCGTTCTTTTACAACGGGATCTTTTTCACGTATCCGCTGGTCCTGCACGACTTCTTCAACGTGCCCGCAGAACAAGTCGGGTTCTACATACTGTTCTTCGCCGTAGCCAACTTTCTAGGACCGCTCGTGCTGGGACGATTGTTTGACAGCATCGGTCGGCGGGTAATGATCAGCGCCACGTACGCCCTCTCTGGAGGCGTCATCGTGGTGACCGAGCTACTCTTCCTTAACGGCCAGCTCACTGCCGCAAGCCAGACTTTTTTTTGGTCGGTGGCGTTCTTCTTCGCGTCGGCGGCGGCGAGCGCAGGATACTTAACCGTGAGTGAGGTCTTCCCGCTGGAGATGCGGGCGTTAGCGATCGCGTTGTTCTACGCGATCGGCACCGCCGTGGGCGGCCTCGGGGCGCCAGCGTTCTTCGGTTTCTTGATCGAACAGCACGATCCGCGCGCCCTCTTCAACGGCTATATCCTCGGAGCGGCGCTTATGCTCGCCGCCGCGCTGGTCGAGCTCGTCCTGGGAGTAGCGAGCGAACGCAAGCCTCTCGAAGATGTTGCGGCTCCACTGGCCACCGAGCGCCCGGTTACAGCGCCTCCTAACTGAGAGCCTATCCGAATAATCTGGAAGCCCGGAAGGCGATGAGGGCACAGGCGAAATGAAGAAACGCCAGGTAGTTGTCCACCTTCTTATCCCAGCGAATCAGGACGCGGCGAAAGCAATTCATCCAACTATGGGTCCGTTCTACCACCCATCTTCGGGCTTTGAATCCCGCCTGGCGTTTGAGCGCCCGCGCTTCTTCCCCCCGCGCCCGGATATGCGCGGTGAAGCCGAACTCGCGCAATGTCGCTCGCACTTCTTCATAGTCGTATCCGGTCAAGTCCCCGAATCCCTGTAAAGTGGCTAGGCAGCAGACGCAGCACTTCTGC
>CAZUFQ010000725.1:0-4106 GCA_964618735.1 uncultured Enterobacteriaceae bacterium | reverse complement strand
GGGCCAGTCGGCGCTCCTTGGTGGTCCTTGACGACATCCCGCATGAAGCCTTTGGGCTCCGCACGCATCATTTCCTGCACCGCGCTGGGCGGCATCCAGGCGTTTGCTTGGCGCTCCCGCATCTGATGGAGCATGTCGCGATTTTCTGCGTCGGTCATGGGAACGAACGTTGGTTTGGTGTCTGCACCAGGGTCAGGGGATTGTTTCCCGCTGGGGTATCGGCCCAGTTCATTCCGTGGTGTTTGGGGCTTTTTCCGCCGAATCCCTCCGCGATCGTATTCAGGACTCGACCTGCAAAGTGCTGATTACTCAGGATACGGCGCTCCGTGGAGCGAAAAACGATATCCCCATGAAAGCGAATGCGGATGAAGCCCTGGAGCATTGCCCATCGATTGAAAAGGTCATCGTTGTGCAACGGACCGGCCATCCTGTTGCTATGCGCTCCGGTCGGGATGTTTGGTGGCATGATGTAACGCCCAATCAATCGGCAACGTGCTCACCCGAACAGATGGACGCTGAAGACCCTTTATTTATTTTGTATACATCAGGATCGACTGGTAAACCCAAGGGCGTGTTGCACACGACCGGCGGGTATCTCACCCACGTGGCGATTACGCATCGGTACATTTTTGACTATCGTCCGGGCGATACGTACTGGTGCACGGCTGACTGCGGGTGGGTGACGGGCCACAGTTATGTCGTGTATGGTCCGCTCGCGAACCGCGCCACGACGGTGATGTTCGAAGGGGTGCCCAACTATCCTGACTTTGGTCGCTTTTGGCAAGTTGTTGAGCAGCACAAAGTCAACATTATCTATACTGCTCCGACAGCCTTGCGCGCCCTGATGAAAGAAGGCGACTCCTGGCCCCAAAAATATGATCTGTCGAGCTTGCGTGTGTTAGGGACAGTAGGCGAACCGATCAAAAGTCCTGAATGGCATTGGTACTTCCAAGTAATCGGTCAGGAACGCTGCCCTATTGTGGACACCTGGTGGCAGACGGAAACTGGCGGCATCCTGATCACTCCACTGCCAGGAGCGACGAAAACGAAGCCTGGCTCCGCTACACTACCATTCTTTGGCGTGCAGCCTTGTCTGGTGGATGAACAGGGGAACGAACTGACTAGCAACGAGGTGACTGGCAACCTGTGCATTAAGTTCCCATGGCCGGGGATCATGCGTACAGTCTACGGCGACCACGAGCGTTTCCGCCAGACCTATTTCTCTCTGTATCCGGGAAAATACTTTACTGGCGACGGCTGCCGTCGTGATAAGGATGGGTATTATTGGATCACCGGGCGCGTCGATGATGTCATTAACGTGTCGGGGCACCGTTTAGGAACGGCGGAAGTCGAAGGCGCGCTTGGCCGACATCCTTCTGTTGCTGAAGCTGCGGTGGTAGGCATGCCGCATGACTTGAAAGGGCAGGGGATTTACGCCTTTGTCACGTTAAAGACCGGGCAACAGGTTTCCGCGACTTTGCAGAAAGAGCTGATTGAAACCGTACGCCATGAAATCGGTCCCCACGCAACGCCCGACAAGATCCAGTTCTCTGATGGTTTGCCGAAAACGCGCAGCGGCAAAATTATGCGACGCATTCTGCGCAAGATCGGCGAAGGCGCAATCGATCAACTCGGCGACATTTCTACCCTGGCAGACCCGTCTGTCGTGGAACAGTTAGTCGCCGGGAGACAATAAAACGAGCATGCAGCAGTCAGCCTGCGGATGGGTAGACTCTGGACACTAGAGGTAGACCTCTGGGCGCTGAAAGCTGATCGCTGAAAGCTGATCGCTATTTTATGGCTCTTCACTTTTACAACACACTGACTGGCAAAGACGAAGAATTTGTTCCGCTTACGCCCGGCAAAGTACAGATGTATGTCTGTGGCGTGACGGTGTACGACAAATCCCATATTGGCCACGCTCGTGCGCTTGTCACCTTTGACGTTATTTATCGCTACTTGCGTTTCCTGGGCTATGCTGTCACTTTTGTACGGAATTTTACCGATGTAGACGATAAGATCATCAACCGCGCCAATCAGCGAGGTCTCACCTCTCAAGAGCTTTCTGAACTGTACATTCGCGAGTTTGCTGAGGACATGGCTGCTCTGCGCTGCTTGTCGCCGACGTGTGAACCGCGCGCCACACAGCACATTCCGGAAATGATCGGGATCATCCAAGAGTTGGAGGCGAAAGGGCTCGCGTATGCGGTGGACGGAGATGTATACTTTGCGGTCGACCGTTTCCCGGAATATGGGAAGCTTTCGCATCGACGTTTGGATGACATGATGGCCGGCGCACGCATAGAAGTAGATGCGCGTAAGCATCACCCGATGGATTTTGCACTGTGGAAGGCGAGCAAACCTGGAGAGCCTTTTTGGGAGAGCCCGTGGGGTCCGGGTCGTCCTGGGTGGCATATCGAGTGTTCCGCTATGTCAAGTAGATACTTGGGGCAACCGTTCGATATTCACGGCGGCGGCTCTGATCTGATTTTCCCGCATCACGAAAATGAAATTGCGCAGTCTGAAGGAGCGAAAGGGAAGGCGCTAGCTCGTTACTGGTTGCACAACGGCATGGTCACGGTCGAGCAAGAAAAGATGTCCAAGTCGTTGGGGAATTTCTTAACTATTAGTGAAGCGTTGACAAAAACAACACCGGAAGTGCTGCGTTTTGTTTTGTTGTCTACCCACTATCGCATGCCGTTGGATTTTTCCGAGCAGAAAATGGAAGAGGCGGAAAAAGGGCTCACGCGTATTTATGAAACGTTGGCCAGAGTTGACGCTGCTCTCGTGAAAGATGACAGTGTCGGGGGGCAAGTTGAGAGCCAGACTTCCTCGCCATTATTAGCGCGTTTTCGTGAAGCGATGGACGATGACTGTAACACCGCTCGGGCGCTCGGCGTTGTGTTCGAGACTATTCGCGATTTGAATCGAACCCTAGATGCGGGGGAGACTGCTGAGCTTGTTGCGATTCGCAAAGATCTGGCGGCGATCAGCACCGTGCTGGGAATCATGACCGAAGCCCCCGCACAGTTTTTAGAGCAGCGGAAACAACGTCGCCTACAACAAGCGCAGTTCACCACTGAAGCGATTGAGGAATTCATTGCTGAACGTCTTGCCGCCCGCAAAGCGCGCGACTTCAAACGCGCGGATGCGATTCGAGCGCAACTTGCTGAGGCTGGCGTCATTTTACAGGACAGTCCGGCGGGGACGACATGGACTGTGGAAACAGGAAGAAAAGCATAGGGCAAATTATGTTTGAGCTTCCTCGGGGTCCCAGCCGAGGAGAGCGACACGGCAGGTTGGGAGAATTTAACGATTGACTTTGTAAACTTTTGCTTTGCAGAATTTCTTTTAAAACCTTCTTTTGCGTGAGGACGTTAGGCCGCACGAGCAGCCAGGCTTGTTATTCAGTGCCCTCGGTCTCGGAGACTATACCCGCCAGCACTGCCGCGGCAGCTTCCTGTACTTGCGGATCGCTATCTTTGGCTAGGAGTTGCAACGTCTCCTGGACGCGCCCATCTTCTTGAGCGTACGCACCAAGGTAGGCAATAGCCATTAGCCGAGTAGAAGCATCTGTCTGTTGAAGCGCTTTCCCCATGAGTTGCTCTACTGACTGTGACCCGATGTCCTCGTCTTCCTCCGTTGCTTTAGCCTGTGTCCCGTCTGAGGTAAGTTGCCCAGCTGCAGTGAGTTGAGATGGGCTCCCAGTGGAAGGCGTCGTTTTTTTTCCGCCAATCCAGATTTGCGTGAGTGCAGGTGCTCCTTTGGTTGGAGCGTAGAATAGCATAAAATTTTTCCCGACCAGGATTCGACTAAGGGCCTCTTGCAGCGAAACATCGTTGAGTTCAACGGAAATACGCTCCTGCCCTTCTTCCGGGGTGAGCCCTAAGATTTGGGCGCCGCTTAATTGGTGAAGTCGTTCCATTACCTTCTGCAGCGGCTCCTCCGCTAAGCGACCTGTTAATTTTCCTTCATGAAGCGTGAGTGTCCCGGAAAATGCTCCCTCAGCGGCTTCAGCCCAGGTCGTGTCTATCACGGCTGGAACGCATATGACGCTGAGGAAAACAGCAACGAGCCACTGGAGAGCTCCTTGCCTGGATTTTGCA
>CAZUFQ010000724.1:0-4115 GCA_964618735.1 uncultured Enterobacteriaceae bacterium | reverse complement strand
TTGATGGTCACGCGATACAAAAACAAGGAGACTCCTTCTTCCATGGGTTTTTCGAAATCAGTGGCTTGGTACAAAAGGAAATCCGCGGTCGGGAACTCCGTTCGTGGACATGCATCGCGTAAGAGGCCCAGGAGCGCCTGACTGGTGGCGGCTATGGCGTGATACGTTGCCATCGAAACATATTCCCTTTTGTTCTTCTGAGGCTATTCCTCTTCCTGCTTAGGAATGGCTCCGAACAACTGTTCGTAATGATCGATGGAGCCCCGCAGCGTCTCCATCAACTCGTTGGCGTATGTGGGGGCAGTCACAATCCGGGTGTGCAAATGCGCCTTCCCATTGTCGTTGTACTGTTCACCGAAATCGATCAGAAACTCGACAGCGTTGTGCCCAACTTCGAAATAGTTGGCGTATCGTGCTTTTGGGCGATGTTCACGTCGGGGCTTCTTGGGTTTGCGCTCCATCACCACCTCGGTGTTCAGCGTTGGAATTTGTTCGGAAGGTCTGTGATCCACAAGAGACAACTCCTTATGTTTGTCTCTTGATAAGCGCAACTTTGGCGCCACAGGGATGGGGCGAAGATCAGTTCAGCCTAAGCCACTAAGGAGAAAAAGGATTCTGGTAAAAAGGAGAGAGGCCGCAAGTGGGGGACGTCACAGTTAGTGTTAACTGGAAAGAAACACTCTCTCCTAAACATGGAGACAGAAGCAATCGCGACCCGAAGCGCGGCTCAAGCGAACCACATGAGATTGGCGCAGTCTTCCCCATAAATCCCCCGTGCTACGCACGGTCCCCTTTGTCAAAGGGGGTGTTTTCGGTCCCCCTTTGACAAAGGAGGAATGGGGGGATTTCACTCTCAGTTATAAGGCGTACAAAAGTGTTTCAGCCTTGTGGAACACTTTTGTTTCTCTTCCCACGAAATTGTTACAGAGATGTTGCCGTGGGAATGTGCTGCACCATCTTCGTCTCCCCTTTACTCACCAGGCGGTATTTCCACATCTTGCGGTAGAGGGTGACGCGGGACCAGTGCAGTTGTTGCGCGGCCTTGCTCTTATTCCAATTGGTCGCCAAAAGGCTTGCCAGCAGTTGAGCGCGTTCGTCAGGGGGAAGAGCAGTGCTCTCCGCCAAGGGTTTACGGAAAGCAAGAGGAAAATCCTCCAGGGTAATTTTGCCCGGAGGATCATTGACAAAAATCGCTTCGATAAGATTTCTCAACTCGCGAATGTTGCCGGGCCAGTCATAGCGCAGGAGGCACTCCAGCGCTTCGTCGGTAAAGCCGTGCACCTGTCGTTGGAACTGTCGATTGAACTCCTGGATGTAGTGCGCGGATAACACTGGAATGTCTTCTTGCCGTTCACGTAGCGGCGGGAGGTGAACACGCGTGACATTGAGACGATAGTAAAGATCCTTGCGGAAGCGGCCCTCCCCCATCAACTGATCCAAATCTTGATTGGTGGCCGCCATGACGCGAATATCCACCGAGCTGCCCCGCTTCGCGCCCAGACTTTGCACCTGCCGACGTTCGATGGCCCGGAGGATTTTTGCCTGCGCGTAGGGACTCATATCTCCTATTTCGTCCAGAAAGAGGGTGCCGCCATGCGCGAGACGCAACTTCCCTTCATAAGATGAACTCGCTCCCGTGAATGCGCCCTTCTCGTAGCCAAACAGTTCGCTCTCAAGCAAGCTATCGGGAATTGCCGCACAGTTAATGTCAATCAAAGGTTGCTGCTGCCGTTGGCTGTGGGCGTGAATATAATTCGCAACAAGTTCCTTTCCGGTGCCAGTCTCGCCGGTGATCAAGACATTGCTGTTTGTCGCGGCGACTTTGGCAAGATACGCATGGATGTTCCGCGCGGTTATACTTTCTCCCACGATAAAAGCAGGCTCCATTGGTTCGGGGTCCGGGCGCTGGCGCGCAGTCCATGGTAGCGAGACGGACAGCGAGAGATAATGTGCGATGCTCTCCTGTATAGCAACAAACGAAAACGGGGATTTGAAGTAATCATTAGCGCCAGCTTTGAGTGCGGCAATGGCAAGGTCTTCAGAACTGCGCCGCGCCAAAAAAATTATTGGGATGGCATGTCCTTGTCGTCGAATTTGTGTGGCGACCTCTATCCCTTCCCCAATACCGTTAGGAGAAGAGCCCAGGAGCACGAGCTGCACACGGCTGGGATGGAAATAGCGCAAAGTGCTCACAGCGTCGGTTGAAAAAAGCGTTCTACAGCCCTGTCGTTCAGCGAGGGTTTGCAAGGTGGGTCGTAATCGAAGATCTACTTCCATGATCAGGATGATAGGCTCTTTCATAAGCCCTCCCTCCTTCGAATACAGTGAATGTCAATATCTACATTAGGAAGGTGTTTCTTGAGCGAAGTCTCTGACTCCTTTTGCCCGTTATCGAAAAGCCAGAAGCATTATCGCTGTAGTGTGCATGAAGTCAAGAAAGAAATGCAACGCCTGAACGCCCAAGCCGTGACACTAAAAAAACTTGACAAGCCTTGACGAAAGGGAAAGGAGGAAAGAGGCCTTTACACCCAGCCTTGAAAGACGAGGCTACCTTCACCCGCCGCTCTGCGGAGCCCGCATCGCTTCGCGATGCCACAACGGTAACCGTAGGTTTCAACCCACGGCGGGTTGGGGGCTGATTATGCCCCAGGCAGCTGGCCTGCCCCTGAGTCCCCTATGAAAGAATTAACACGAGTGAACAAGTCACCTGTGGCGCCCGGCGCGTGGGACACACCCTACACCGCTAGTGACTAGTGATCTTCCAGACGAGGACAGCTAAACTTACCAGCATGACTGTGCCACCGGCCAAGGCAAACCATTCATAACCCGTCATTATTGTATCTCCCTTATTCGCTCAATGAGCATGCGTATGGCTCGGTCCTGCCTCCAGACTCCTAATACGGATACCAGACTAACCAATATGCCAGCTGATGCCAAGGCAGTTCGGATGGGAGTCGCCTCTCCCAGGAGAAGGCTAATCGTACCCCCGATAGTCGCCACCGCGATCAACAACGTTGCCTTGAGGACTTCCGTCTCATACTTGATCCGTTCCTTAAGAGACTCAACATCTCGATCCGCCATACGACTTCTTTCTTCTGCCTTCCGGTCTCTGTCTCTATCTTAACTCTTTGTCTCTCATGGCAAGCCAGCAGGGGTACCCGACCTACCTAACTTCAGGACAGCCACAATCTTTCTTGACCGGAACAGTGTCTCTTACTTTAGGATCAAAAGCAAAGTCAAATGAAGACGCTTGACTTACTTGCGGCGGCCGTAACTCTTTGTAAATTTGAACGGCTCCACTAGTTATTGAAGATGCACCTCCGCTCCCTAAGACTCCTAGGAATGCCGTTGAGGTTAGGACAAGCGCTATCTCGCCAGGACCAAAAGCGGCTAGAGCAACAAGGCCGCTTGCGACGATAGCTAACCCTCCAGCCGCCAACCCACTGGTAAGCCCCTTTATTTGCTCTCGCAAGATACGCCCGGCCGGTGAACACTTAAGCAGAGGGAAAGTCTCATCTAATAATCTAACCGCAGGTTCGCCAGCCCAAAGATCGACTGCAAATAATTTTTCTGTAAGCCAATTGGGAAATTCTTCTAACAAATGATGGAGGAATGTATTGCCAAACGGATCGTAGATATTAACCAGATCCCCCACCACATACCCATACAAATTCGCATCCCCGCCCCCGAACCCAATCGGGTCCTTCACCGTCCATCGCCCAGTCACCGCATCGTAGTCACGTGCTCCAAAGCGTGTCAACTTTGTATCTCTGTCGTACAATCCTCCCGCGAAGCCGAACGGCTGGAAGCCGGGGCTGCTGTCTGCGAGCACGTTGCCGAATTCATCGTAGTCCATACGTTGGGCAATCCTGCCGTTGGTGGTGTTGATGACGAGCCGTGGGCTGCCGAGCTGGTCAGTGATGATGCGGTACGTTACCCCGCCTTTCACCATGTAGTCTGGCAGGTTGACGTGCGTACCGTAGACGAACCGGCTGACCACTGCGCCGCTGCCATTCAACTCTGCAATCGGTTTGAGTTGATCTTGATACAGGAACCCTTGCACAAGTGCACCGTTGACCTTTTTGCCGATTCGACGGTTCTGCCCGTCGATGAGG
>CAZUFQ010000723.1:0-4127 GCA_964618735.1 uncultured Enterobacteriaceae bacterium | reverse complement strand
TTGTAGATCATGAAGCGCCCCAGGTCGAGTTCGACCTGCGCCTGGGCAAGTTGGTTGCGAATCAGTGGATCCTTGGTCAGACCTTGTTCCTGTGCGTAACGCACGGTGTCCCGAAACAGTGGGTAATTACTGAGTAAGCGCTCGATGCCGCTACGTTCGTAATCGAGCTGCGAAGCAATCTGATACCAGCCGCGATTTTGTTCGCCAATCAGATATTTCTTTGATACGCGAACATTGTCAAAAAATACTTCGTTAAAATGATGTTCCCCAGTAATATCTACGAGCGGACGCACCGTGACGCCTGGCGTTCTCATATCGACCAAAAATTCGCTGATCCCCTTATGCTTGGGAGCATGAGAATCGGTGCGCGCCACCAAGTACGCGTAATCCGCTACGTGCGCAAAGCTCGTCCAAATTTTCTGCCCGCTCAACGAGAAGTAGTCGCCCTCTTCTACCGCCTTGGTGCGCAGCGACGCGAGGTCGGACCCTGCCCCCGGTTCGCTCATGCCTAAACAAAAGACAATTTCCCCTCGGGTCAGGCGCGGCAGAATCTCCGCCTTCTGCTCTTCACTACCGTAGGCAAGAAGGGCAGGCCCCACCTGGCGGTCGCCAAGCCAATGCGCCGCCACCGGCGCGCCCGCACGCAGCAACTCTTCGGTGAGAATGACACGATCGAGATAACTGCGCGCTTGACCACCATACTGCTTCGGCCAGGTCAGGCCGATCCAGCCGCGCGCTCCTAGCTTGAGGGAAAATTCCCGCGAGAACCCTACAATCCACCCGTCTTCGGTCACAGCCTGTGGCGATACCTCTTGCGCCAAAAATTCGCGAATCTCTTGGCGAAAGGCCTGCTGTTCCGTGGTCAAAGCGAAATCCATGCGTTTCTCCTATCCGCAACAATACTCAAGTTTTCTTCTGTAGCATGCATGAGCAAAGAGCACCGCAGAGGGGCGTTCTGCTCCGCTGACTATCGAGATCAGATCAGGCTAGGCCAGTTCTTTCCGCAGCGCCGGGAGCACTTCTTTTCCAGCCAACTCAATGCTGCGCATGGTCAGTTCATGGGGCAATCCACCATACTGCGCTTCAAAAATCAGGTGCCCAATACCAAGCCGTTTAATGATCTCCTTGAGCCGTTGCGTCACCGCTTTAGGAGTGCCGACCACAAACCCTCCGGCTTCTTGGAGATCGTCAATCGACATCTGGAATACCGGCTTGTGTTTCTTGGCGCCTGAACCTTCTGTCAAGATCGAAACCGTGCCGCGCGTGGTCATTCCCAACGGCATATAGTAATGCATCGGGCCTTTGAGCGACGTCTGCGTACGCCACAAATAATGTTCAAATGACTTCTGCGCCTCGGCTTCCGTGTCGGCCACAAACAAACCGGTCATATACCCCAGATTCTCTGGCGTCGCTGTGTGGCCGCTTTGCTGCGCCGTTTCTCGATACAGGTCGAACCATTGCTCCGCCATATCCATCGGCGCTAAAAACGACACGTAGGGATAGTTATGTCGCGCCGCCCATTTGATCGACTCCGTGCTGCCAATGCCGGGAATCCAAATCGGCGGATGCGGCTTCTGCAACGGAAAGATCCACGGATTCACATAGCGAAAGTGAAAATGTTTCCCTTCCCAACGGAACGGACCAGGCTGCGTCCACGTCTTAATGATCAGGTCATGCGACTCCTGAAACCTTTCTCGATTTAAGCCAGGATTCAAATTCATGGAAAACTGCTCAATGCCAATGCCGCGGACAAAGCCAGAGATCACCCGGCCTTCGGACATTAAGTCGAGCATAGCGACCTCTTCCGCCAAGCGCACCGGATTCTCCCAGAGCGCGATCACATTTCCTAACAGTAGGATCTTACTCGTCTTGGTGCGTTGAATCAGGGCGGCGGCAGTGATATTCGCCGCCAGGTGCATACACGTGGGCGTATTGTGGTGCTCATTCACCATCAAACCATCAAACCCCACCGTTTCAGCGTAAGCGTATTCGTCAAGATAACGCTTGAAGAGCTGGGCCCCGGTTTCAGGGTTGAAATACTTATTAGGATAAGTCAGACGAATCGACGGGTATTGGTCGAGTTCCGGAGTCTCAGGATACGGCATTTCACTAAAGTAATAATAGTCAATCATGGGCTCCTCCGTAGTAGATGTCAGTGCTACGCCAAGAATCCTTCCACCAACGCTACAAACTCGGCGGGACGTTCGAGCTGCGGCGCATGACCGCATCGGTCCACCACTTTGAGTTCCGCTCCAGCAATAGCATCACGGTAGGCTTCGCCATGCACAAGCGGAACCAAACGATCTTGTTTTCCCCACACCACCAACGTAGGAGATTTCACCCGGCGCAACCGATGGGCCAGTTTGGGGTTATGCATGTACGGTTTCCAGCCAATCAACTGGGCCATGATCTGGCTGTTGTCGCGCAACTCGACTTCCTCTGGGGTTGGCTTGACCGGAAAGAGTTTCTCTCGTTCCGCTATTTGGTTCACATCGTAGAAAGCTAACGGCGCCAGTTCTTGCGGCGAGAGGAGGAAAATATCTGCGATCTCCGCGCCTTCGACTCTCAACCCCACGGCGTCGACGAGGACAAGCTTGGAGATTCGCTCCGGGCAGGTCGCCGCCAGTTCCGCCGCGAGCCATCCTCCCATTGAAAACCCCACGACAGGAACGCGGTTAAGCTGGAAATGATCCATAAACTCCAGGTAAAAATCCACCATGTCGCTCATAGCATCAAACCAGTCAGGCCGCGTCGAACGACCAAAACCCGGATGTGTCGGCAAATACAAATCATACCGCTGAGCAAGCATGTCATGACATTGTAACCATCCAGGGTTGCCGCCTGCGCCATGCAGGAGGAGCAACGGATTCCCCTTTCCTCCTCGGATGAGGTGCACTTTGGCGCCGCTCAATTCTATAAATTCTTCACGAAATTCCCCCATGTCTCCTCCTTACGTCAGAAACGAACAGCCAATGGCTAAGCACTCAGGTCTTGGTCAAAAGACAACGGGCACTATCTCACAAGGACAATTATAAATGCTCAGCAAACCAGGCTCTGATATGCGGCCGGCTCCCCTCAAGCCCGGCACCCGTGAGGAGATCCCCATGTCCCCGCGACGGCAAAAACACCCACCTTTTCGGACACCCCACTTTTTCACAAACAGCCCGCACACCCCCCATCGATACTCGGTCGTCCGCATCACCGTGCAGCCACATAATGGCGCGCGGCGCGACGTTGGCAACCACAGACTCAGGCTTATAGGCAATCAACGCCTCGCCCGACGCCAGTGTAATTTCCCGACTCCATTGTGGATACTGATGTAAAATTTGCTCGAACAATTTTGACGTGCTTTCTGGCTCGGGAACAATGTCTTTCGCCTGCACATATTGCAAGCGCCCATGCAGCACTCGTTCGCGCCGGTCCTCGGCCAGGCGTTGCTGGAGCGTTTTCCATTCCCAGAAATGGCAAGCGTCGCGAATCCACCGACCGCAATCGCCAATGCCGCACACGCTCACCGTCGCTTTCACCCGCTCTTCAACGCCAGCCGCATAACTCACATTGGCTCCACCGAGGCTTACTCCTAGCAACCCAATGCGATCAGCTATGATTTCAGGTTGATGTTGTATAAACGTGACGGCGTTGCGTATGTCTTGGATCTGTAGCATCGGCAGGATTTGCCGGCGCGGCTCTCCGCCGCTCTCCCCCAGGAACCGATAATCAAAGGTAAGGACGACGTAGCCTAACTGAGCTAGGCGTCGCGCCGCTTCCGGCAGCAACACTTCTTTCACTGCCGTAAAGCCATGGCAAAACACAATCCCTGGGCGCTGCTCCCCCCGCGGTAGATCGTCCGGGACAAAAAGGATTCCCGCCATGGGCGCTGCTTCGCTGTAGAATCGCACCGCCTTCTCCATAATTCCTCCTTGATTACGACTCATCCGACCCTATCACTCACCACTCTTCTGTTGCGGCGGGGTCAACACTTGCGTCGGCGCAATGGCGTTCACGGCTTCGATCAAATCCCTGTCATGACGCGTGTTGGCCCCGAGGTCCCCTTTCCCAAACCGAGAAACTGAGTGCCCCCACAAGACGCTTCCGCTGGGCTTGAGCGGGCGGGCTTTGGTAGGCCC
>CAZUFQ010000722.1:0-4131 GCA_964618735.1 uncultured Enterobacteriaceae bacterium | reverse complement strand
TAGCTGTAGGTCTCGCTCTCAGAATCGAAGCGGCAGCCTGGTTAGCGGTTCCAGTACCAGGTGCCGCCCACGCCGCTGCCGTCCTCATAGCAGCGCACCTTGAGCCCGAGCTCGCGGAGACGATAGAGTTGATACAAACCGGCCACTCCGGCCCCAATGACAATCGCGTCAAACTGTTCGACCGGCTCTGTCCCCACGGTTGGTCGCTGCTGTGGAGTCGGCGCCATCCCTTCGGTTGTACTCATAATCCCTCCTAAACATTGATGCTAATTCTGGTTAAGAACACACAGATTCAGATTGTTTACCGGGTGCTGGCGGTAGATGTCAAGCTGCTGTGTCCCGCATCACGCTACATCGATTCCGTAGAGTCGAGCGGCTCCAGAATGTAACCATCAGCCATCGATCACAGTATAGTTCATGGTTCTTCCCTCCCGTTCGGATTTCTTCGTCCTCGATTCAATAAACAAGGTTGTCGGGGTCGATTCGATTGGGTTCCAACCCTGTGACATCAACAGGTGTGGCTGACGGTGAACTCATCTGAGATCCAACGCTGTGCGGCAACCCTGGGGTGTGAGCAGTTCCTCATTGCAGTCGGTCCCCTGCTCGGCTCGCTGGCGTATTGCTGATGTTCAAGCCTCCCATGGCCATGCGGAAGATCGTGTCCGCCATGCGCCGTTGTTGTTCAGGAGCACGCGCGGGGTCAGACTCGGGGTGTGTTCCGCCCAGCCCGTTCAGCAGCAGTATGGTCAACAGACGGGTGTCCTGAGCGTCGAGGGGGCTGCCACGTTCAGCCACGATCTCCCTGAGGATTTTCCGCAGGATGCCGCGATATTCAGCCTGGAGCGCTTCGATTTCGTCGTTGTACTCGCCTGTCAGCGTCTCTGCCTCGCGGAGAAGAACCTTGACTTCCGCAAGATGAGCGGCCCTATATTCGAGCTGATTGTTGATGAACGCCCGTAAGCGATCCTCAGTGCTCTGGACCCCTTGAGCGCGCTCTTCAAATCCGCTCTGCAAATCCTGGTATGCCTGCCTGGCAATCAGATAGAGCAGCTCTTCCTTGTTACGCAAATAATAATAGATGCGTGGCACCGTGATTTTCGCATGTGCGGCGATATCGCGTAGCGTGGCCAGGCCGTAGGTTTTCTCGGCAAACACCAGAGCGGCCGCCCGCAGGATGTGATTGATATTCGCATCGTAGGCGTTCCTGGCATTCATGGCCTTCAACGTGGGAGGCCGACCCCCTGTGTTACGTATTGCTGTATTGACTTTTGGCATAGTAATCCGATTTGCTCCTGAAACTCGGACTGCTCGTTTAAGCACGTAAATAGGTTTCTGCGACTTTGTGATGGTGACGGATGAGTAACTCTTCATCTTGCAAAACTATTTCCTTCTTAGCGCCAGACGCCAGCATCATTTGGGTTCTCTCCAACGTGCTGCCGTCCTCCATATTGATGTCACGCAGAATGACCTTCGCGTATTCCTGGCTGAACCTCTGGGCAAGTGTCTTTGCTTTTGGGTAAAAGAACCGGGCTTCCCAGAGGGTGAGATCTTCTGCCAGCGGCCAGAAGGTGTGCGTGAGATACGATCTCTCCGCAAGATACAGCAGACAGTTGGGGAACAGCGCGTTACCGTCTGTCGCCCAGCGTGGATCCTTCGTCGGATTCACGCCCTTCGCGGTGAGACGACTCGACTGCTTGATCAGCGTGCGGCCAAAGCCATGGCGCAGCGCGAAGGATTCGACCGCCGTTGGTTTCCGGTCACGATTGCCGCCCAGTGAAATCTGGCCGTGACGCGGATAGAGCTTGAAGTTGAGCGCGTGCCCGTATTTGTTGACTATGTCAGAAAATACGGTTGGAATAGTATTCTGGTGCAGGCTCGGAATATGCCAGACCTCCTGGAAAGCGTCTTGGACGACTTTCCAGTTGGCTTTGATTTCTGTACGCCAGAAGAATTGGGTGGCGGATAACTCACCAAAGGGATATCCGCCGAGGTCAGTTCCCCATTCTCCGAGGTATTCGTGTAAGGTTTCTTTTGGATTCGGGTCCAGATTGATAAAAACGAAGCCTTCCCATGTGTCAACCGCGATCGGTGTCAGGCCAAGGGATTCTTTGTTGAGATTGAAGAAACTGGCTTCATCCGCGATGTGACGCACTGATCCATCCAACCCATAGGCCCAACCATGGAACTTACACACGAAGAATCCCTTGCAGACGCCGCTAGCATCCGCGACGAGCTTATTGCCGCGGTGAGCACACATATTATGGAAGGCGCGAATGACGCCATCTGCGCCGCGCACTATCAGGATCGAGGTCTTGCATGTCACCAGATCTCTGACGAAATAATCTCCCGGATTCGGGATCTGCTCGACCCGCCCAACGTTGAGCCACACCTTGCGAAAAATCAGCTCGCGTTCTTTTTCGAAATATGCGCGGGAGATGTAAGGCTCGATTGGAATGGGGCTGGTCCCCAGCTCGGGATACCGCTCGTGCCATCGTTTACACTGTGAGGTCTGTATAGCAGCAGCCATGGTCTGTTCTCCCCTAATCATGGACTGGAATGAACCTGGAGTGATCGTAGCCGTCGACGACGCTCGGCTGGCCAAAATTTTCTACGGCGGGAGCAACCTCTGCCAGTGAGAGGGTCAGAAAGAAGAGCCGTTCCACGTCGTCGGGAATATCCTCTGGCGGAAAGTCATCTACGTATTTGAGAATCTCGCCGAGCCGCGGCAGCATGGCGTCATAAAAAGCCCTGATCGCCGCCATGTCGCTGGTGTGACGCTTCGCAGTCCGTTCGCGCTCCGTGGCCAATGACCAACTCACAAATGGTTCAAGTTCTGCAAACGCCGCCGGTAATTGTCGCCCGGTCATTTCACCAATTCCTTCCACTTTGCAGTTATCCGAGATCGAAGAAGATACGTCAGGTGGCCCGCCAGTAAAATTGAATCCTTCTGAACGTTCACTCAGATTTACTACTCAGAACTTTTGTATGCGATTGCTTCGGAAGGGTCAAGAGCCGCCGAAGGCTTTGAGGAGCGCGTCCTTCGGCCGCATCTCGAACATGCCTTGCCTCTCGGCTTCAGGCCCAGCTGGATAGAGAAGCGAGGCTCTGATAAGTGGAACGAATCTAATTAAGGAAGCAGCAGAAATGGGACGAGGAATGAGTCAGGAGCGCGAAGCACTAGGGACGAACGGCCGGATGTCGCTCGCTCCTAACGTAATGTCCTGGCAATCAAGGACGACCAAGTAACGGAGGATGGTGACGATGGCTGAGTACACTCGTCTGCAGCTCACGCCTGAGCTGCAAAGCAAAATCAACAATGCGCTCGCAGAGAAGCATCCGCTGGTGCTGGCGGTTGTGGATGCGACCGGCCAGCCGCATTTATCATTCCGCGGTTCTCTACAAACCTACAGTGACACCCAGCTCGGTGTGTGGCTGCGCCATGGCCAGGGCAACACCATTGAAGCAATTCGGCAGAATCCCAAGGTGGCGCTGATTTACCGTTCAGAAACTACACCGCTGTTGCAGCTGCATGGCCGCGCACGGATTGCGACTGACGCCGCGGAGCGCGAGCGCGTCTTTACCGCCGCGCCGGAAGTCGAGCGCAAGGCCGACCCGGAGAGAAAAGGGATAGCGATCATCATCGAGCTCACTCGGATCGAGGGCGTGTTGGGGTTTGGACCCGACGGCCCCATCTGGTGTCGCATGGCCGCTGACGTATCCTAACGAGTGTTGCTCTTTTGGGGTTGTCAACTTATTCACCCTAAACCGAGATGCAAGAGGTTGGCGCACTCCGCCCGGACATGAAATGTCCGGGCTACGAAGCAACGCTGGCTCAAGCCAGCTTGTAAGCCCCATTGATGGGGCGCTGCGCGGTAGCCCGGCGCTTGATCGCCGGGTGGACGAGGAGACCCCATTGATCCCGAGTGTACGAATCTCATGAGTTTCGATTTAGCGCTTGCCCTCGATAGTGACTGCGCAATAAGTTGCAAATCATGGAGAAGGTGCTAAGTACGTCAGTAAGCGCGAATCTCCGGAGGGAACCCATGTTTAAAATCGGCAAAGAATTTCATCTGCTGCATGTCGTAAATGATCTGGATGCGGCCGACGGCTGGTATGACGACGTCTTTGCCG
>CAZUFQ010000721.1:2005-4133 GCA_964618735.1 uncultured Enterobacteriaceae bacterium | reverse complement strand
ACGCCTTAGTCGTCACCGCCTTTTATTGGTACGACTTGCTGCAACGCTCGTAAATTGGAGGTAAGTCCTCACCTCAATCCAGCCCTTCAATCAAGGGCAGTAGACGGGAGTCCTCAAGGGCTGCAAGGCGATGGCCAAGGCCTGCCAGGTATTCCGGATTAGAGGCAAACGCCAGGAACGCAGCGGGGCTGGCTTGCCGCACGAGCATGGCGGCGTCCCACCGTTCCTCAGCGGGGCCAATCAGAAACGGTCCCCCTTTGCCGAAGAACAGCACCTCACCGCCAGATTGTTCGAGATATGGCAGAGTATATTGCATATAAAGGCGATAGGCCGCCTCGCCAGAAATTGGAGTTTGGGGAGCAAGCTCTGGGGCAGCGGAATAGTTCGCAATGGTGCGGAATCTGAGCAGGTTGAGCATAACGACCGGCCCATCAATGCCCCGACTGAAAAATTCTCGCCCAGATTCTTGCGTGGGTTCTAAATACGTCTTCATAACAGCACTGGTCATATTTACTTGTAGGGCCAACACCTGTGGTTGAACGATTAGCAGATCGCTAGGTCTCTCTCACTGTTGGTGAGGCCCAAGTTAGAGTTCCATTCCCACCTGAGATTGCAAGGCGACTCTTCCGCGATCACTCAAGCGCAAGGCTCGGCTTTCACGGACCCGCACTACCCACTTCAACTCGATCATTTGCTTGAGGAGAGCGACTCCAAGCGCGCCGGCGAGGGGATGCCGCCGTTCGCTCCAATCAAGACAGCATCGGGTAAGCGGTCGCTGCGTGAGCGCTACGAGTTCGATTCCAAAGGCGCCAAACCAAGCCTCGCCTTTGGCCGTCACCTGGTACCCCGCGTCGCCATTGCACAGGCAATTCCCCGCGTTCAAAGCTTGTGTCACCGCTACGCCGAGCTGCCCCGCAAGATGGCCATAGCAGGTGCGGGCGAACCGTAGCGTCCGCGCCCTGTCATTCTGCATCGTTGTTAACGCCGGGGCTGGGAACGCCACTCTCGACAGCGACTCAAGCAGTTCAGCCACGTGAGTATTGCGCAAGCGATAGTAGTGATGCCGGCCCTGAACTTCGACTGCCAGCAAATGGCCTCTGAACAATTTGTCGAGATGGGTGCTGGCCGTTTGCGGCGTAATCCGGGCAATGCGAGCAAGTTCGCCTGCGGGCAGCGCGCGTCCGTCCGCCAACGCCGCCAGGATTCTCGCAGGCGAGGGATCGCCAATCAGCGCAGCGGTCGAGGCAATATCAGGATCGATGTCAGCATCAATGCGGACCATCTACGGACTGTAACATGAGCGGCATGTACAGCCTAGTCAAAACTTCGATGCAGGTCGAAATGTACCTATGCTCTTATTGAGCCGTCACGGGGAATTCAAGCGAGCCCGTGTGTTGACTCACGACCGCATACAGGAGGAATTATGACTCAGCAAGATAAATCGCAACCGCGTAATCCACAAGATTTGCTTCGCGCGGCAGAGCACATCTATCATGCTTGGGATGAGGCGCTAGGCAAGAAGGACCTTAAGGCAGCCTTAGCGCTGTACGCATCTGATGCAACGATTGAGAGTCCGCTCGTTCGTCACCTGTTAGGGTCCGAGGTTGGTGTTTGCCGGGGGCATGAGGATCTCCGTCGTTTTATTGAGATCGTGTTCCAGCGCACCCCAGCGGTGCAGCAGCGTTTCCGCGCCGGCTTCTTCACAGATGGAAAGACCCTTATGTGGGAGTATCCCCGCATTACGCCCGAAGGCGAGCAGGTGGACCTGGTAGAGGTCATGGAGTTACAGGATGGCCTGATTCAGCGCCACCGCGTTTATTGGGGCTGGTGCGGCCTCAAAGTGCTGGAAAAGGACGAATATCGCCGGTGAGAAGGCGTCGCACGGAGCCGCTACGTAAGCTCCGGCGCCGCCACCAGTTCGGCGCATTGGCTAGGTGGACTGGCCAGAGGTCGATGCGCTGACGGTAAATCCGATCTCCTGGCCGTGTGATAATTCCAGAGTATGCCCGTCAGGATCGCGCAAGAACGCCCAGTATCCGATAGGAGGACCGCTGTCTTGCGGTTCCTTGAGCAGGGAGCCGTCCGCCCGCGCCTGAGCACACAGTTCGTCGACACGCTCACGGCTTAC
>CAZUFQ010000721.1:0-1905 GCA_964618735.1 uncultured Enterobacteriaceae bacterium | reverse complement strand
CGCGCCGTCGGTGAACGACGCGCATATCAGCGTACATCGCATAGAAAGCAAGACTCCGATCCATGTTTGTTACTGATAGGGCTACGTGGGTGAATCCAATATCGACCATAGTGTTCCTCCGTGTCCATCCCTGCCCTACCCCACGGTGAGCAATTCAAGGACATGTCCACTGGGGTCACAAAAGTACACGCCGCGTCCGCCGCCGCGATGGTTGATCTTCATGTCCTCGCGGGAGTACGGCCCGCTGCCATAGACGAGGCCCTCTGCCTGAATGCGAGCAAAGATCGCTTCGAACTCCGCTTCGCTGACCTTGAACGCATAGTGTTGAATCGCGACATTACTGCTGTCGGCAAAATCCAGCGTTAGAGCGTCATTCACCTGCACGGGCGCGAAATGATGCACAGCGCTCTCCTTGAACGGGAGGCCGAAAATTTTCGCGAAGAATTTCGCCGACGCGACTCTGTCGTGCGCCGGCACGATGGTGTGGTTGAGTTCAATCGCCATAACAAACCTCCTTACTTATTGTAGGGCTTCCCTAAGGCAGATGGCTACGATCTCTACTCATAGAGGAGCCAAGCAAAAGCTGACGCTTGCCAAGTTGCTATTCGACGCCTCTCACGCACCTCCCTTTGTTGCGGTGTTGCTCGCCGCCATGTATTTTCAAAGCTATTACTTGGGTTATCGGAGACCGTACAATATGTCAAGTAGAGACTTGGAAAATTTGTCTTTGTCCGTTCGCCCCGCCCCAGAGCGGCTGCTCATGCTGCTGAAAACTCGCGGCCCGCAGACGGCGGCTGATCTCGGCGCCAAGCTCGCTATCACCGGCGAGGCGGTGCGGCAGCAACTCCTGAAACTGGCGAGCGAGGGACTGGTCGAGGCGACAGCGGAGACGCGCGGGGTTGGACGCCCCTCACAGGTCTGGCGACTGACGGCGTCAGGCCACACACGCTTTCCTGATACCCACGCCGAGCTGACGGTGCAGCTTATCCAAACCGTGAAAACCGTGCTCGGCGAAGAAGCACTGGAGCGGCTTATCACAGCGCGTGAACAAGAAACGCACGCCGCGTACATGACTGCTCTGGAAGGGGTTATCGATCTCCGGTTGCGCATCGCGCGGTTAGCGGCGCTGCGCAACCGTGAGGGCTATATGGCTGAGTGGCGAGTCGAAGATGAGGGCTACCTGCTGGTTGAGAACCACTGTCCGATCTGTGCGGCGGCGACGGTCTGCCAGGGGCTGTGTCGCACCGAACTCGAGCTCTTCCGCGAGGTGCTAGGGGCGGGAACAACAGTCACCCGCGTGGATCATATTCTCGCCGGCGCGCGACGCTGTGCGTACCGAATTGCACCTGCCGACGCCAACACGCATGGACCAGCAGATCGAACTTCAAAAAAGCAACAGCCAACACCGCCGGGGACACGGCGCGCGCCTCGGACGAATATTCACAAAAAGTGAACTCTTTACTTCTCGCGTCACTCTATCCCGACGGTGGACGCGCCTTAGTGACGACAAAAATAAAGGATGAACGCGAGCTTTTCGAGCGCCTGGTCCAGAGTCCCCCACGGCATCAACTTCGCAAAGTCCAGCGCTGCCCGCATAGGCTCAGCTACCCTTTGTTTGTTCTGTCGTCAATTGTCCGTGGTCTACTTCAAGTGATAGGCAAACACCGGTTATTGCTTTTTACTCCCGGCCCAACTGCCCTGCACTGCTAACCCCTCTAAGGCGAGCCCATAGCCCAGATTGTCCAGCATCAGCCGCTTGAGCTGTTGTGTGAGTGCGACCCGCGCATAGCGCACGGTGAGGGGCGGCTGCTTGACGATCTGTTGTGCTAACTCCCAGGCTCGCTCCAGCACCTGCTCGCGCGGCGCGACTTCGTTGACGACGCCCAGCGAGAACGCCTCCTGCGC
>CAZUFQ010000720.1:401-4134 GCA_964618735.1 uncultured Enterobacteriaceae bacterium | reverse complement strand
ATCGAACTGCCGACCTAGGGATTATGAGACCCTCGCTCTAGCCTACTGAGCTACGTCGCCATAGGTGGAAAATCAGGCACTTACGGCTTCTTTGGTAGGAAGAAACTGGGCAACTGTCATTGTTTGCCCAGGGAAAGCGCTCTCAAGACGTCTTGCGGCTTCCTGAAGATCGCCGTCCGAGACAACATGGAAACGATCAAAGATCGAGCGAGTTTTGTGTCCGGCCATCTGCATGGCGACCCGTTCGGGAATCCCTGCTCGTACCATATTGCACACCGCGGTGCGCCTGAAATTGCGGACGATCTTACCTGGAAAACCAGCCTCCTGGCAAGCCCGACGCCAACGCTTGTCATAGTTTACAATCCGATGACCATGGTCATCGCCGGGCTGCTCACTTTCCAGCTCAGTTCGCAGAGGTGTCTTGCCCAAGCTGATGGATTACACCACCTGGCGCCGGGTTAAGTGTGAGAGAGCGGATCGTGAAAAGATGCCGTGTTCATTTGGGAGAGATTTTTTGCACGCCATAATAATGAGTCCATAACTCACTTCACGGCACCGTTCAACGCAACCCCTGAAATAAGGGTTAGCGGTTTTGGAATTATGCGATCCGCACCTTCTGCATCAGAAACAATGAGGCGCAGTTGCTCAAAAGTGAAGTAAGTTTTGAAAGACTGCTTGCTCCAGTCTTGTTGTAGGATTTCTTTCTCCTCCTTACTGAGCGATTGGATAATTTCCACATCATCCACATAACGAGGCGTCAGATTTTCAACCTTCCACTTGGTAGAGAGATCTATATTCCCCGTCAGCCGTCGATCTCCATATTGAATGAACCCCTTAACTCTGTTGATGGAGACTGGATACACAGAGCCATTAAAGACGGGAAATCGGAAATGTACACGGGCAGGAATAGCATCAAGGTACGTCTCCATTCGACATGAATCCACCCGGATTGCCCACCAGATTTTCGTTTTGTCGAATTGAGCAAGCGCTAGAATGCGCTGTTCTTCTGGATCTAGTGCGGCAGGCTTCGGTTCAGGAAGTGTTTTAATTTTACTTTCAAGATCCGCCTTTTGTCTTTTGAGGTCGTCCTTCTCCCTTTCCAGAACTCTTATCTCTCCAGAAAGACCGTCTATCTTTCTATTGTGAAAGAATTTATGGACGATCCACCCAGCAAAGAAGCCAAAGAGTAGCCCGGTTAGCATGGCCGATGCTTCCTTATCAGTAGTAAGCCAAGGCCATGCTCTAGAAATAATATCAACGAGTTGATGAAGTGCTTGCTCCACCATTCTGCTCCTATGGAGGTGTCCACTCCGTAGAGTGGTTTGTCAGAATTCTCCCTCAGAGGTTATAGGTTCGATTGCGGATCGCTGGTGTTTAGTGAAAACCTCAATATCTTACGTAAAGAATTTTGTGAACCGAGGGAATATATCATCACGGATCAGGTCGTGTATCTCGCCGAGAACCGATATGTTGCGCCCATAACCTGGCTCATTAATCCCCAAAGTTATCTCAGTGGAGAGGCTTGGATTGAGATCCTTTTCCACCTCATTGCGGACGGGCACCGTCACCACTATCTCTCTTTTATCGACTATTTCAAACTTCGAGGTAGTGAGAGGGGGCAACTTAATCTCAAAGGGGGCATAGGCGCCAATAACGTTGATATGTCTATGCTTCGCAATGACACACAATCTATTTAATAGCCAGAGGAGATCCTCCTTCATCCGGTCCCCTCGATGGTACGGCTGCAATCCCTCAATAATTTGTTGCGCACCGGACGGTATTTCCTTCAGGCGCCTATCAAGTGCCCCAGCATTATAGGTGTCAAAGATCGGAAAGAGAGAATTGCGACTGGGTTCCTTCGTCTTCAACCGGGCCAGTCTCCACACCAAGTGATCCAGGGAGGCCCGCAGATTGTGGACAACATCTCCAACCATGAGGGCGACCCTCCACGTTGGCAACGTGGGCAGTTCATAGCGGAAGATGTAGCAGCAGTTTTGCGCATCGAACTGACGAGTCAGTGCATCCAATTTCAAAACTTGGTACGTGCTGACAGCAGACTCCAACTGATCGAGGTGTTCCCGTGCATAGGCAAGCGTGAGTCCAGGATCATCAAGAGGGTGCATGGGCAATTTCCTTTCGCGATGAGATTTTCTTGTATCGTTTGACCTGTCGCTTCCATCCAAAAAAGATTCGTTCTGCCTCATCGGCTGGGGGTGCCTCCTCCGGTTCGTCTATGAGCCTCTCCTTTTCTCGGTCCTTGATATAACGCTTCAGGATGCCGCCAATCGCTACAGCCTGCGTCTTCCCCACCTGATCGACTATGGTACTAACACTCTAATCTCTATGAAAATCTTTTTGATGTCTGGAAAGGTAAGAATTTTCAAACTCATAAATTTAGTAGACATTATTGCAGAATCGGGGTGAGCACCTTATACCACCAGCGTGATATGAGTTGAGTCACTGCTGGATTCAGGGAACGAGCGCGTGGTTGGCAGAAAAGACACGAGCCGTGGAGGAAAATCTCGCACGGCTCGCCGGGGTAACAGGCTCAAGTAGGGACGGAAGAAAAGACAAGAGGCTAATCGTTGAGATTGCGTTCCACCTTGTAGCGCTTGTGGTCGTACCTCCGATCGATCTTTGCCAGCCGCTCCTGATAACGGGGATTGTGCATCTTACCGTCGTAGCGACGATACGCTTTGGCCTGGGCTTCGCGCTCCTGCCGATCCAACCGATTCATCGCCTTGTTGTACTTCCAGCTATTCTCTCCCCTATCCCTCCACAAATCTCTGTGCCCCCACGAGTGGCGGTAGGGAGTAGAATCCGACCATGCGGGCTGATGCCGATGTCGCCAGTAACTATCGTGGGCCGAAGCCACCGGTGTGAACCAGAGCCCCGCAATCAGAGGGAGAGCAGCAAACAGAGCCGTCTTCTTTAGCAGTGTCATACGTGTTCCTTTCCCTCAGAAAAACACACAAAGCAGCTGCTGGTTGCGCTATCTGAGCATTCTCCACGTTGGGGACATGACCCTTATTGCAAAGCCAAGACAACGCGGAGACAGAGCTCCAGATTTCGCTACACCGTGTACAAGATAACAGGAACTATCATCAAGATACGTGTTGTCATTGATGAGAGGGGAATTGTCACGGTTCCTGTCACGGTTGAGGTGTAAGAAGCGAAAATAATGACAGCTAAAAAGAAAGAAGTGAGACAGCCGAGATGGAAAATTCTCTTGCTATTTCACTTCTCTTCGCACTTATTCACTCCCAGTGATTGATGGAGCGGTTGGCTTATGAGACCCTCGCTTTAGCCTACTGAGCTACGTCGCCACATGTGGAAAAGAGAACGAAACTGCCGTTCATTGACTTAAAGAGGAGACCATTAAGTCAATGAACGGTAGGGGGAGATATCACCCGAGAGTCGCGCCGCTTGGCAAGCACGGCGCCAGCGCTCGTCATAAGTGCACTATCACCCCTACCTTCGATCGAGCTACGCGAGCTGCTTTCCGGGTTTCAGCGCCATCGTTGGTGAACTGGCGAGGGACTCTAAGACCACCGAGCCGCCTCCTGTACCGAGTGAGTACGCGCTCTCTTGATGTTGTGAGAAGTCGAGGCCCTCCACTTCTTCCTATTCAGGCACGAGCAGCAAACGCAACATAAGGTTTAAACCGCTTAGAATCGCCAAAGTCAAGATAGGCTCGAAGATAGCGACGAAGAGAAGGCCAACAGGTTGAATA
>CAZUFQ010000720.1:0-391 GCA_964618735.1 uncultured Enterobacteriaceae bacterium | reverse complement strand
GCCCTTTATTAATGTGGAGAGAAGGCGACGCTTTCCACTTCCTCCTCTTCGGGAACGGACAGCGAACCGAACGCGAGTTTGAGCACGCTCAGGATGGCAAACGTCATGAGGGGCGCAAATACCGCAACGAAAACAATGCCTTCTAGTTGAATCATGATCTGTTGCGCATTGCTTTCTACCCCAGAGCCAAGCGTCACGGCAAAAATACCTGAGGCCAGTGCGCCCCACGCGCCCCCAAGAGCGTGGACCCCGAAGACATCGAGCGAATCATCATAGCCGAGGGCTGGCTTGAGAAAGGTACACGCAAGATACGACACGAAGACCACCCCGACCCCGACATACATCGATCACAGGGGCCCAACCTTTCCCCACACCGGGTGGAGAGCGCAGC
>CAZUFQ010000719.1:1738-4144 GCA_964618735.1 uncultured Enterobacteriaceae bacterium | reverse complement strand
CCAAAGCCGGCACGCCCAGTCTCAGAAACAAGACTGCGAGTTACATCAATGAACCAGGGACGGATGGGGAACTTGAAATAGCTGCAGCTTCTTCGTGGGGCTCACTCATTGCGGCTTACCACCGTAGGCAATTTCATCGGAATTGGAAGTGCGGCCTAGAGGTAGAAGTGTGAACGGTGCGTTGACTCGGGACCGAAGCCTCCGTAGAATCGCGCGGGAGTCGACGCACTTTGACGCCAAGCCAAACCGTAGAGAGGGGTAGGGGGCCGTGAAATGTCTCCTTGTATCTGATCTGCATTACGCGCTGAAACAGTACGATTGGGTGTCGAACGTCTCGAAAGATTTCGACATCGTCATAATTGCGGGCGACCATCTCGATATCTCTTCGGCTGTTGAGGTCCGAGCCCAAATCACAGTCATTTTGACTTATCTGAAGCGTCTCTGCACAAAGACTAAACTGATTGTCTGCTCAGGCAATCATGATCTCGATGCGCGTGATGATTCTGGTGAGAAAGTGGCGAAGTGGATCACAAAAGTACGTCAATTCGGAACGCCAACCGATGGCGACTGCCTTTCTATTGACGGCGTCTTGATTACTATTTGTCCCTGGTGGGATGGTCCGCAAACACGGGAAATGGTCAGCGCACAGTTTGCACGCGACGCAGAGAAGCCGAAGGAGCAATGGATTTGGGTCTATCATGCGCCGCCGGACGCATCCCCGACGAGCTGGGGCGGGCAGAAGTATTTCGGCGACGCTGAGTTGGTGCGTTGGATCGAGCAGTACCAGCCGGACATCGTCCTCAGCGGTCACATCCATCAATCGCCTTTTCGCCAAGGCGGGTCTTGGGTGGATCGGCTGGGTTCTACCTGGGTCTTTAATTCTGGACGGCAGATAGGTCCCAGCCCTACACATATCGTTTTCGACACCAAAGAGCGGATGGCGCTGTGGTTCTCGCTGGCTGGGGCTGAAGTTGTGCAAATGGACAAACCGCTCAGTCGTCCTGTTCCTGAACTCACTGAACTGCCAGACTGGTTCAAAGCGTTGTATTAGGGTCGCGATCAGAGCCTGGACTACACTCCTCGACCTGTTGGTGGATCAAGGTCTCAAGGACTTCATCGACCATGCCGAGATGGTTTTCATGATCCTCGAACTGTTTCTTAATGTCGACGAGATACGTAGTGACATTGTATAATCTTTGCGCGAGAAGTTTGGAGAGTTGGTAAGCGATGTCTGTCTGCGATTGGAGAAACGCGGCTGCGCGATCGACTACGTACATCCGCGAGGACGTGAGCGTCCTGACGGTGGCGGTATGAGGAATGTCAAGGAGGACAGACATCTCACCGAAGATCGCTCCGGGCTCGGAAGTGGTCGCGATTTGAAAATCGCCCTTCAGCACTTCGATCTCTCCCTCGATAAGAATGTAAAGAATGCCCTCTTTCTCCTTTTCGACTAGGAGCACTTCACCGGGACCACAGGTCCGTTCAGGAAGTCCTTGGCAATAACTTAGAATCGTGCGCATCTCCGCACCTCCAAAAAGTGCTACCTTATCACGAATAGCAAGCAGAGGCTATGCGAGATTCTGTCAGGTAGTGGCTCCAGGCGCCAGGTCGTAACTGAAAAGCGCTGCACTGGGCAAGGTAATGGTCTGCACAGCTTGTGCGACGACCGTAAGGGTCAGGGTAACGACGATCCCAGCCACGAGTCCTTATCCTAAGCGTTGGCTGATAGTGTAGAGTTTCATAGAGTTCTCCTTTTTAGGTAGAAGTTATTGAGTCTGGATGGGAGACATTTTCTACAACTGACGCCCGTTATCTCTACGGTAGGGGGAGGCCGTACAGTTTGCGATGAGAGGCTTTGGATCAGGGCGCCCGCGGTCGACGGAAGTAGTAAAACGCTAAGCCTAGAGCGCCGCCGCCTGTAAGGAGGCCGGCGAGTAACTGCAGGCGGCGTTCCTTTGCGACGAGTTCAGAAGGAACAATCGCTTGGCCTTCAGAGAGAAGCGCGGGTGGAACGACGAACGCGTTGTCCATAATCTTCAGGTGAGGAGCAAAGAAGTGAATGGCTAGCCCCGCGCCGAAGACGCTCCAGAGAAGGACTCCCAGCCACCGCCCTTGTCCAACTATTCTTCTACTCCACATACTCCCAATTCCTTTGCCCAGTTTATTCTATTAAGTAAACTCATTAGGGGCGTGTTTGTATGCGGCTTATATACAAAAGCAGCCGGCAAAAGTCTAGAGAAAGACTTTCAGCCGTCGCTCTGGAGCTGCGGTTATCCTTGTACCTCACATTGTTATAATCACCGACTGTGGCGTTCTCCAAACTCTATCTTGACCTCCAGTTGGACATGAGGTGGGGCTGCTTGTGCTGTCCAAACAGTTCGAAGATATTGTTTCAGAAGATGCACC
>CAZUFQ010000719.1:0-1728 GCA_964618735.1 uncultured Enterobacteriaceae bacterium | reverse complement strand
AAAAGAGTTGGAAGATCTGGTTGCGAAAGAAGCCTCCCTTTGCACCCTGGACAGCTCGCTGCACGTGCGACCCATGTTTCTATAAGGCAAAAAGGCCCGGGGGCTAAGGCAATCACTCTTGCACGGCGATCCGCGCAATCTCTACGCCGTCAAGCACGAGAGGGATTGTGTCCGAAGCTCCGTAGTTTTGCTGGTGACGATAGGTTGGCTGTTCCACTGGTCCGGATGGATCGGAGAACACTTCAATGCATGCTTCAAGGAGATTCACCACCCAGTACACGGGAATTTCCGCTGCGGCATAGAGTCGCCTCTTCAGCATTCGATCGCGCTGCAAGGAGGAGTCCGCCACTTCAACAATTAAGGCTACTTCATGCGGACCGGGATGGTGATCGAGATATTGACGGAGAGTTCCTCGTGCAATGACAACGTCTGGCTCTGGTTCGCTGTCCTGGAGTGTGACAGGTTCTTGCCCCCTCACATGCCAGTTCGGAGGGAGAACACGAGCTAACGCCTCTTGCCCCAATTGCGTGGCGGGGCTGTGTTTAGGATTTTTCGGCATTTTCGTGACCAACCATCCATCGAGCAATTCGACTGGATCATCTTCGTCCAGAATGCTCGCCTGAATCATGGCGTGGTACTGCTCGACGCTCAAACGCCAGAGGCCTTCGAGCGACACCCCAGTATTTTCGAGAGGAATAGATAGAAATTGTGTTGCCGTGGCTGCCATGCCAGTTGTCCTTGGCGCTCAGAGAGACCAGATCACTGCTGTTCAATACACAAGAGAATATTTTGCCGTGTTTCCGGGGTGAAGACAAGCTTCATCTTTAGTTAGAAATAAGAGGCTACTTTCTTCTTTCATTTCCTGTTTATCGCATCGCCACCGCTTGCACCTGTTTATAATCTGTCATGCCTTGCAAACATTTGAGGAGGCCGTCTTGTATGAGAGTGGTCATGCCTTGGGCGATGGCCACTTTGGTGAGCGCTGAGACTGTGGCTCTGGTGTGGATCAGCTGCTTGATTTCGTCGCTGCTCACGAGCAATTCGTGGAGCCCAATTCGACCTTTGTAGCCGGTCTGTTGGCAGGCGCTACAGCCTTTTGGCCGGTGCAGCATGAAGTGTGAATTGTAGACAACTCCAAGTTGTTCAAACGCGGCTTCGCCGTAAGCAGCCGCAAGCATGTCATACTCCTCTTTGGCGGGATGATATTTTTCTTTGCATTGGACGCACAGGGTGCGCGCCAGTCGCTGCGCGAGAATACCGAGCAGCGCATCGGCGAAGTTGAACGGGTCCATACGCATTTCTAAGAGACGGGTAACCGTTTCAACCGCGCTGTTCGTGTGTAAGGTGCTGAAAACAAGATGCCCCGTCAGCGAGGCTTCGATACTGATCTCCGCTGTCTCCCGGTCGCGAATCTCTCCCACCATAATGACGTCAGGATCTGCCCGTAAGAACGCACGCATAGCGGCTGCGAAGTTGAAGCCAATTTTGGGATGCACTTGCACCTGACGCAACCCGTACTGCGTGATTTCCACGGGATCCTCGGCTGTCCAGATCTTGCGCTGCAAGGTATTGATATGCCGTAAAGCAGAATGCAGCGTCGTCGTTTTTCCTGAGCCCGTTGGTCCCACACAGAGGATAATCCCATACGGTTTGGCCAGAAGCGTTGTAAACTCACGGAAATTTCGCTCGGACATAGCCAAGCGATCGAGAGGAAGCGGTTCTCCTGAA
>CAZUFQ010000718.1:0-4145 GCA_964618735.1 uncultured Enterobacteriaceae bacterium | reverse complement strand
CCCCAGCGGTAGCCAGCGATGCGCGATGTGCTGCGCACGAAACGCGCCGAGTCGTTTAGCGGACCAAAGCACGAAGCCAAACGCGACCTCAGCTACTTCACGAGCATTGGAGCCTGGACTGTGCGTCACTGGCACTCCACGAGCACGCATTGTGTTATAGAAGAAACCGTCGGTTCCGGCGTCTTCGGTATGCGCCCAGCGCAACCCGGGAATTTTCACAACCTGTTCCACGAACGCGCTCGTGTAAGTATCGCCCGCTAGCACGAGCAAGTCACAATCGTCCGGCGACTCCGACCAGGCCCCATTCGTATCAACCAACGCCCATCCAAGGTCAGGAACAAGCGTCTGGGCGCGGGATTTCACTAATTCGTAAAAGCTACGGCCAGCGGCGATTTTCATACAATTTACCCTCACGCCATGGGCTACATTCCCTCCTGAGCCTCAAGAAGGGTGATAGACACTAGCCCACAGCGTGACTCAGGGGAAGCTTTGGGAGCATAACAATCCGAAATCCCACACCGTCAAAGCGATTGCTTGGGTCGTTCTCTAAGCGGGCAGAAACACGAAGGGACCCAGGGAGATTGTGCCACCCGCCACCACGTATGACCTTCGAGTTTGTCTTCTCCGGACCTTTCGGGTCATCCATCGGGCTCCCTTGATAGTAAGCTTCATCATACCAATCTTGCACCCATTCCCACACATTGCCATGTATATCGTGCAATCCCCAGGCATTGGGCTTAAGCCGCCCGACCGGATGCGTAATTTTACCAGAGCTTCTATCATACCAGCCGTAATCAGATAATCGCCCAGGGTCGTCGCCAAAGCAGTAGGCGGTTGTCGCTCCAGCTCTTGCAGCATACTCCCACTCCGCCTCCGTCGGTAATCGATACGACTGTATTTCTTGATCGCCTAACTGCTGCAAGAATGCCTGCGCCTCATACCACGAAATACTCTCTACTGGACGATTCGGATCACTGATGAAATGGCTCGGATTCTCTCTCATCACAGCTTGCCATTGGGCTTGGGTGATCGGACACTTCCCCAAGTAAAATGATCGACTGATGCGGACAAGATGGACAGGTTTCTCCCCTTTTCTCCCGTTCTCTGAACCCATATGGAATTCCCCGGCGGGAATCAACACAAAGTCCATGCCGACGGAATTACGGATTGATGGCAACTGAATGGTCGGCCGAGCAAGAGAGCTTTCGGAGTTACGGACGAGCGGCGGAATTGGAGCGGGCGGACTGTGTTCGGAGAGAGAAGGAGCTAAAGCAGAAGAAACGGTTATGTCCAAGGCCCCAGCACGAACGTTCAGCGAACGGAGAAGTCTCTCGTACCCACGCTCCTCAGATAGCATGCACGCCTGCCAGCGCTTAAGGCGCTCTGGCATCTCACACGGCTCCAATTTGAGCGGAATCAGAAAAATCACGCCTTCGGGTTTTTCTGCCGCTACATCCAACGCCACAGCAATCTCTTTCTGAACATAGCCTTCTTTGGTAATGGAACTCCGGGATAAGCACACCAGGATCGCATCGGAAGACCGCACTGCTTTGGGAATCTCCTGTTCCCAATCCTGCCCGGGAAGCAGATCTTCTTCATCAAGCCACGGTTCAAAATCAGCCGTCTGTAGGCGTTTATAAAGATCACGGACCGCAGGCTTATCGCCTGACGAGTGACAAAGAAACACTTTCAACTTACGTGACGACATCACTCTCTCCTAGAGTCACGATATACACGAACAGAACCGCAGGAGCAAAGCGTCACGCAAGTCTTGACCAAACGCAGGATAAACATCCACAATGAGCCCCGTACCGGGCGATAAGATTTTTGCTTATGGCGCGAGCCATGGGGACACAGGAGATGATCATTACATGCCTCATTCCTTCACCAATCTCCTGACCCATATTGTCTTCAGCACGAAAGGCCGTATCCCACAGATCAACCAGGAACTGAAACCACAACTCCTAGCTTATACGGGTGGTATCGTACGAGAGATTCATGGCTCCGCGCTCCTCATCAACGGCGCCGCTGATCATGTGCATTTGCTGGTGCGTCTCCCAGCAACAGTCGCGCTTGCGGATGCCTTACGCGCAATCAAGACCAACTCATCCCGCTGGGTGCATGAACGATGGCCAGCACGCGCCGACTTCGCCTGGCAGACGGGATACGGAGCTTTTAGTGTCAGTCAATCTAATGCTGAGACTGTGCTTCGCTACATTGCGAAACAGGAAGAACATCATCGGAAGGCATCATTCCAACAAGAAATGATCACATATTTGCGGAGGAACAAAATTGACTACGATGAGCGTTATATTTGGGAATGATATTCTTATGCTCTTCCGGAGCAGTTTAGGTGCTGTATCTGTCCTCTTGTCCCATGGCTCACGCCATGGGCTATCATCTCTATTGAGCCCCATTAGGGGCGATATATCGTAGCCCACGGTGTTAACCGTGTGGGACACCGTGCAAACCCAACGCGACCAGAGGCTCCCGCTCATAATCCCCTTGAGTTCGGAGCCCCATACCAATCCCTAACCCCTAACACCCAATCCCTATTTGGCTACATGGCACAACGAAAACCGAGGCGGTGGTTGCGGTAGCCAGGGTCCTCCCTGTAGCGGTGGGAGACGCGCAGATTCCTGGCCTCACTGTGCCACGAACCGCCGCGCACGACTCTGTACTCTCCACTCTCAGGACCCTTCGGATCGATAATGCCGCTTTGTTGATAATAAGTCCCTGCATACCAATCCTGCACCCACTCCCACACATTACCGTGCATGTCATGCAGACCCCACGCGTTGGCCTCTAACTGCCCTACTGAATGTGGCCTCCCGCCAGAGTTCTCTTCGTACCAACCGTACTCCCGCAATAACTTTGGGTCGTAACCAAACGAGTACGCGGTCGTCGTTCCCGCCCGCACCGCATACTCCCACTCCGCCTCTGTCGGTAGGCGATATGACTTGTCAGCAGGAGAGGTTGACGCTTCGGGGATGCTTTCCAGCTTTTCCGTTTTCTTGGGCGCGTTTTCGATCTTCAGCAGTTTGACATCGAAGAATAATTTCTTTCCCGCAAGCGGGGGGTTGAGGTCAAGCACAATCGTAGAGTCCTTCACCTCAGCTACTTGCACGAACACAAGTCTGCCGTCGGGGTCCTGTCCTGTCAGTTTCGCTCCGATTTTGCGCGCCTCTTCGGGTACCTTGGCCTTATCAACCTCTTGTTTCCTTTGTGGGTCAACAGGACCGTAGCCTTCTTCTGGCGTGACTTCGATGCGTTTGTTCTCGTCAGTCTTCATACCAACAAGCTGTTTCTCAAGGCCGGGAATGATTTGATGATCGCCTAAGACCACCACCAAAGGTTCTTTTCCGACATTGGAGTCAATTTTACTCTTGTCTTCCAGCGTGAGTGTGTACTCCAAAGACACCTGCTTACCATCTTTTTCACTAAGCCGTCGCAAAAATTCTTGCACATCAGTCCACGAAATATTTTCCACTAGTCGGTCTGGATCGCCCTTAAAATGACTCGGATTATTGCCCATAACTGCTTCCCACTGTTTTTGCGTCACCGGATATTTGCTCAGACAGAAAGGCCGAATAATGCGAACCCGATGCACGGGCTTCTCAGTGTCATCCGCATTCTTATCATCTGCTCCCATCAAAAACTCCCCGGCAGGAATCAGAATGAATTCCATGCCGATGCTGTTGCGGAATGTGGGCTCCAACTGCGTAGCCCTCACATTTGTCAGCGGCGGTGGAGTCACTTCTACTCCTAGCGGCAGCACTAGCTGCGTTGACGGAAGGACGCTCTGTTGCAAGCGTGGAAGGACTATGGATTTCTGCTGTAGTTGGGGGCTCCGCTTTGGAGGAACAGTGATTTTCTGAGGCGGAGAGGGGGGTGGCACACTGGTAGCCATCCGTTCAAGCGCCGCGTCGATCTCCTCCACAATTTTTGCCAGATGGTCTTCAATCTGATGCTCGCTGCCTGCAGAAAGCGGTTCGCCGTTGCGAGGACGCATCTGCATTTGCGCCAACCAGGGCACTCGCTTCCAAGCGCACGGACGGACAAGAATAGGAAAGAGCGGCAGCCGCTCCTTCTCTCGCCGCTCAAGCAAGCGCTTAATTTCTTCACGAAGAATAAAATCAGAAGTA
>CAZUFQ010000717.1:0-4146 GCA_964618735.1 uncultured Enterobacteriaceae bacterium | reverse complement strand
CCTTACCTGGCTCAACTCCTTGGGTTTCCACGCCCTTGAAGCGCGTTTGCCGTGGCGCTCGATGCGAGCGAAGAGTCCTTCGATACGCGGACGGTACCGATGGATGACAAAGCCGGGGAATGTGGTGTTGTCTGTGAAACGCTCACCGTTGGGCAAGAGCACCGGCACTAAATCTTCAGCGCCAGACAAAATAAAAACGTCAGATTCCTCGGTATCGCAATACTGCGGAAGGCCCTTATCTGTTTTGCGCGTGATGACAGGCAGGGAGAGGTTCCAACCCAGACCAAAGGGACCATTGCCTGCACCAGAGTCATAAGAGAGTGACAGTTGCGGACCAAACCCGGCCCGGCCAGGACTCGTCGCTATCGGGACGGTCATCGAGCCGGTGCCAGTCACAGGGTTGGCGGCGAACTTCTCCCCAATGCCTTTGATGGCGCCGCCGCCTTTGGGTAAGGCGATGCTTGGCGGCGACAGGCGGCCTGATTCTGTAGAAGTCTCCTCCGGCTTTCTTCTTTGCGATTCGTTGTTCGCCACGTTTTCTCCTTAACAAGACCTGCCTGGCACGAGCGCTACGGAAATGCAAACTGTTTACTCCGCTAACTTACCCTGGGTTTTCCTGCATAAACCACTGACAGTGACACGCACAAACTTCGTTGCCTCACCCGCTGCGAGAAACACGACCCAGACGAAGAAAAAGGAAGCACCAAAATCGACTTGTTTAACGAAAAACTAACGGAGAAAGGAATGTGGATGGAGGACAAAGCGTATAACGATAATAGAAAAAATCAGTGATAAGAGAGGAGGTGGCAGGCAAACCCAAAACAACCATTCGCGTAACTGCTGATCAGCATCGGGCCGCAGTGAGGAAAAGAGTCCTGAGGTGTTGCGTCGACTTTCTTGCTGATCCACGGTGATATGTTGACGGGACAGACGATCACTCTCCTCGGCAGCGAATGTGACCTCGACGCTAACGACAGGGCTAGAGTCGACCGACGCGATTTACTGCGACTGGGTCAAGAGAAGATCGGCCAGCAAGTAGAGGAAGAGAAAGTAGAGAAAACTCACGCCTATCGTGAGCCGGACGACCTGAACTGAACAAAAATACTGCATGGTCGTCATAGTGGAAGAATCTTCTATACAGCAGGAAGGGAATCGCCGTCAAGTGTTTATGACGGATCTTAGGGATCTCCTCAAATAGAACTTTCTGTGAAATCTTCGCCCCGTCAGGGGAGTCCATTAATAGATGTTTCTACAAAAGAAGATCTCCTCCCACCGAAGGTAAGGAGCGGTACTCGAGTATTAATTCAAGATTCGATAAGTCCAATTATAATATTTTTAATGTGTTTCTATAGAGTTAATAAAGAGTTAATAATGGCAAAACTGTCGGAGGGTAATCCCCCAGTTTGCGCTAGGCGGAGTCTGGCAGTTCTACCCCGATTCCTTCTCAGGCCAGTGATCTTGATGCGCTCTCGCCCCGCGGCAGCTCGCGTGCCAGCTTTGGGCTGCATAACCTACACGCGCGACAGTCGTCTTTCCCCTTCTTACGCAGGGACTCCGCGCCCACCGTGCCGAGTCCCTGGGACAAAATGCCAGACTTCTCTTCATCCATACAACAAATCTGGAACATCACCTCTATTCGAGACCTCCTCCCTCCATGTTTTATAATGGGTAGTTGGTAAACTCTGCTACTTATTCAAAAGGATCGCCAAAGTAGGTCAGTACCGATAGCGCCAAAAGATAGACGCTCAACAGGGACTGAATGCCGGCTACGACGCGCACCCATCCTGTCGCTCGTAAGGTATATTCACGAGGCTGCAACCGGGAAATCCAGCTGCCCACATTGAATTCCCGCCAGCCGATTTGGAACGCAGAGAGGAGACTGAAATAGAAGGCGACCCACAGCAACCGCACCCAGCGCATAGGCCGTTCCCAGCGTGTTCCAGCCCACGGGGAGAAGAAAAATTCATCGGTCACGCGCACAGGAGTATCCTGTCCCTCACTCTTATGGACTCGGTTCGGCGACTATATCGCCCAGATGCCAGCCGTGCCTCCCCTGGTCAGCGCGCTGTAGTAGGGAATGGTAAAGAGGAGCAGCAATACCCCGAGAATACGTAGGGGACGTCCAGGATAGAGCCCATATTGGCACGGGAGCTCACACGTCAGCCATCGAAGGCCTGCTTCAATGCGTTCGCCTATGTTCTCACTATGCAAGGCCAAGCGTGTCTGGGTGTAGTTGATGGCGTGCGTGAGTTGGCGTTGTTGTTCTCGTAGCCCTGCTTTTTTGAAGGCTTCTCGTAGCTCCACCGCAGCCAAGGGAAGCCCAAAAGTGATTTCTGAAAGACCATCGGCCCGAGCAGCCGAGGCAATAACCGGAAGCGAGTCAGCAGCAGACTCAAAATAGGTGTGTTGGAGCTGGGCTCCATCAAGGTACGCTTGCTGGAGCTGGGCCCCATCGAGGTGAGCATGCTGGAGATTGGCTCCAGCGAGGTACGCATACTGGAGCTGGGCCCCGTCGAGGACGGCATACTGGAGATTAGCCCCATCGAGGTACGCCTGCTGGAGATTGGCCCTGTTGAGGTACGCCTGCTGGAGGTCGGCCTCTTGGAGGTGAGCATACTGGAGCTGGGCCCTGTCGAGAGCGGCATACTGGAGATTAGCCCCATCGAGGTATGCCTGCTGGAGCTGGACCCTGTCAAGGGTGGCATACTGAGGATTGGCCTGGTTGAAGAGGGCTTCGCACAAATTGGCCCGTCGCTCGTCGGGGGCACCATCTTTTACCTTGACAGCATACACATCCTGTATCCATGCGTTGTGGTTGGCAAGCACTTTAGTCAATTCTTCGGCAGACAGCTTTTTGTCTTTATATTTCCCTTCGCATGGTGGGAGGGGAGGCTCTTCACCATGTGCCTCCAGTGCGCCATGACAAAGGACGACTATCATTACCATTCTAAAGAGACGGTCAATGCTTCTTTGCATGCCTTCCTCCCTCGCCGTCCTCCATGATTATAGAGTGATGGCAGCAAAGCTTCCGGAGAGCCATCCCCAGCGTTGGTTGAGCAGAATGACGGGCAACTGGCCGCTTGCGTCCATACACGTGGCGCTGCTGGTCCTGCTCCGCCGTCTCCGGCGTGGTGAGCACGGGGCTCGCGGGCATGGCGGGGCCCATGCTCACCTCTGCTGCTGTCCCCAGTGCTCCCAGTGAATCACTTCCTCCACCGGGTGCCGGGAGACAGGACCAAATTTGCCGCGGGGATAGCCCATTGGAATCATGGCCGCGATTTCCATTTCCTCAGGCACGCCCAGTTTGGCTTTCAACTCCTCTTCGAAGAAGCTGTGAATCGTAGTCAGCGTCGCCCCAATCCCTAAGGCCCGGCAGGCTAAGAGAATATTCTGGACCGCGGGAAAAATCGATCCATAGACCGCTAAGCGACTCGCACGGGGGACATTGAGGGCGGCGATGGGCGTATATTCTTTATGGACACAGGCCAACAGCAACACTGGCGCAGCGTCTAAATTAGCAGCCAGCTCCGCCGCCGCTTTTAGCATCCGCTGCTGAGAGGGAGGCAGCTCGCTCAGCGTAAAGGATGATTGCGCGCTAATGCGTTCCCAGGTCTGCCAATAGCGGTCGCGGATGAATTTTTTCGTCTCGGGGGTGCGGACGAAGAGGAAGGCCCATTCCTGGTAACCGCTCAGCAGGGGAACCTTATCTGGCAAAGAGCGGTGGGGGAGTAAGCGGTAAAAGAGAAGGAGCTGATTGTTGACGGATTGCTGCCGCACAGGCTGCAGTCAAATAGTCCAGGACGTCACGGCGCTGTTGGCGTAAGGTGGTGACGGTGGTTAAGATGCGTTCGACGAATTGACTCCCTGCCTTACTCTGCGTGCCAAAGCTGCGGCGTCGCCACAGCACAGCTCTGCGTAACGGGCGCTCTGCGCAATTGTTGGTGGGCTCTACTCCCGGTTCCCACACAAACGTCCACAACGCGACCTCCCGTTTGAGTAGATTAAGACACGTGCCTTGCGCTTTGGTGTCCGCGCCTGCTGCGCCTTCTTCGAGAAGCGGACGGACTCGTGCCATCCCGTATGCGATACCAGAGGAGAAGACACGAGACGGAATTTTACGCACGCTAAGCGGCGGCAGCGGAGACA
>CAZUFQ010000716.1:0-4147 GCA_964618735.1 uncultured Enterobacteriaceae bacterium | reverse complement strand
CCTGGTTAATGGATGAAATGGATGGGAACGTCGTCATTAGTGGTTTTGTAATGCGTAAAGGCGTTCATAGCCTTTTCCTGCGCCCGCCAGTCGTATCCGTCGCGCCAGTAAGCAACAAGTTCTTTGAGATACGCAGCATTGGCTCCGTAAGCCCAGTTGTCATTCGCAAAATCGTTGGGCCAGCGTACGCGGGTGAGTCGCTCGCGTAGATCAGTAAGCGTAGCTTCAGGAATAGCAATGGTGAACGGTGTTTTTTCCATATCGATCGCCTCCCTCTAGAAGAATCACGTTGTACATCATGCAAAAGTGAAAGTTGTAATGTAATCCAACTGGTAGTACATCTTCGTCGTAGTGTTTGGACTCTCGTAAGTTTTTGCAGCAAAGGAGAAATATGGAGGACATTATTATCGATATCATCAAGGATGGGCGGGCCTTGAAACCTGCTGACATCCCGCCCGAGATAGCTGCTGAAGTCGATGCAGCGATTGCGCGAGGAGAGGAGCCCAGGGAAATCCTTCACGAAGGAGAGACGTATTGTTGGTTCATCCGTCCGTGCGTCTATCCCTGAGGCGCCGCCATGACGATCGCTGATGAAAATAAAAAGGAGCCTCCGGTCTATCGCCGCAAAATCGCCAAACTCCCGTCGCCAAAATCGCCCCAGCCAGTGATGAGCCCCACTTGCGCGTCTTTCACTTGCCGTGCGCCGCAGTCATGGCGCAACTGGCGCGTAGCTTCGACGATGTGGTTGATTCCGCCGACGTGCGCTTCTGAATGTAACCCGCCATGCGTGTTGAGGGGGAGTTCGTTCCCGAGTTCCAAGCGACCGCCTTTGACAAAATCTCCAATCTCTCCGCGTTTGCAGAATCCCAGCGCTTCCATTTGCAAGAGGACAACATAGGTGAAGCAGTCATAAATCTCGGCGAAGTCCACATCCTTCAAGTCAATGCCCGCCATCTGCAACGCTTTCGGGGTGGCGAAGCTGAGCCCGATGACAAAGGGGTCTGGTCGGGCAGGAATGTCATCCGCAGGGTAGGGGTGCCCTTCCGCAATACCAGAAATATAGACAGGTGCGTGTTTACAATCTCTGGCCCTTTCCGCTGAAGACACAACGACGGCACAGGCGCCATCCGTTTCCAGGCAGCAGTCAAACAAGCGGAACGGTTTAGACACCCAGCGGGAATTTAAGTAGTCTTCCATCGTCAACGGGCGACCACGCATATAGGCTTTCTCGTTGAGCTGGGCGTGTTTGCGGGAGGCAAGGGCGACTGCGCCAGTGGCTTCATCTGGCACGTTGTATAACGCTTTGTGACGCGTCGCGAGCCAAGCGTACCACTGCACCGGCACCGAGGCGCCATAGGGAACGTAGTACTCGTTGAGCGTAGTCATGAGCGGCGCCAGCGCACTGCCGATATCATCCTTTTCTCCAGCTCCCAAGCTGCGCACCCGCGCGCCCGAGTAGCCTTTCCAACCAAAGGGAACTAACACATTCTTGGCCGCGCCAAAAGCGACTGCTAAGGCTGCACTCTGTAATGAGGTGAGTACGCTTGCACCGCCCATGTGGACGGTGGCGGCGTAGCGCAGATCTTCGATGCCAAGGTTTGCGGCGAAATGTTCGGCGGTGGCCGCTGGCGTTGGCGGCGACATAATGCCGTCAATGTCATGCGGGGTTAGACCGGCATCGGTGATTGCGTTCATTGATGCTTCCAGCATCAACGATAGCTCGGACTTATTGGCTCCTCGTGTGAAAGCGGTTTCTCCCACACCGACGAGACAGGCTTGATCCTTGAGTGAGTACATCCTCTGCTCCTTCCATTCCATACGTACAGGATGGGACGATCTGACTCCTCCTCATACAAGGAGTAGCTGAACAACTCAAGAAGTCGCCGACAGCACGACAGCAGAGGAACGCCTGGTGGGGGCTGACCTTTGCTAGGATTTTCGCTACAGCTTGAAGGTCTTGATAGACAGAGGAGGTCTTATGAAGTCCATGTATTTTTTCCTACCTACGTTACCGGCGACTATGGAAGAAAGAAAAACCTTACGTCCAATCGCCAGTCATCCAGACCGTTGGCAGCGCATGATCGAAGAAGTGGTGGAGATTTCGCAATTTGCAGAAGACGTCGGTTTCGACGCCGTCTGTTTTCCTGAGCATCACCTCCATAGCGAAGGGCTCGAAATTGGCAGCCTGCCGGTGCTCACGCAACATGTCATTCACAATACCAAACGTATCAAGGTCGGCCCGATCGGCTACGTGCTGCCAGGCTGGAACCCGTTGCGTCTTGCTCTGGAAATTGCCTGGCTTGACCAGTTGACCAAAGGGCGCACTTTCGTCGGGTTTGCTCGTGGGTATCAATCTCGTTGGCTCAACCAGATGGCCCAGCTGATCCACGTGGGCGCCACCACCAGCGACAAGAGCGAAACCGACCGCATCAACCGCGAAGCGTTCGAAGAGGTGTTTCGCTTTTTGAAACTGGCCTGGGGCGATGAGCCGTTTCGTTTTAAGGGTAAATACTACGAATATCCCTCTCCGCAAGAAGGAACGCCGTGGCTGGCGCATGAATGGACCCGAGAATACGGCTTCCCCGGTGAGGTCGACGAGCAGGGGCGAATTCAGAAGATCAATGTCGTGCCCAAACCCTATCAGCGGCCGCATCCGCCTCTGTTCCAAGCTTTCTCCATTAGTGAAGAGACCGTGCGTTGGTGTGCGCGGGAAGGAATCACGCCGACCATTCTCATTTCGCAACCCCCACAAGTGCGTAAGCTGGTCGAAGCCTATCAGGAAGAAGCGCAGAAAGCTGGCCGCAGTCTCGCCTTGGGTGAGAATGTGGGCGTGTTGCGTGCGATCTATTTTGCTGAAAATAAAGAGAAGGCGCGCGTCTTAGCGGACGCAGGAATTTGTGGAGTTGCATTCCGGAAATTCTTCTACCATTTTGGCTTCTTTGAAGCCTGGCGGGAGCCGGAAGACGAAGCGAAATATCCGAGCGGCAAAGTGATGCTACCGGCGGAAGAATGTACGATTCCGCGGATGGAACGGGCCGACTTTACCTATCTTGGCAGTGTCGACGATGTGCGGCGCAGCATGGACGCCATGGTTGAAAATGTCCACCCCGAATGGCTGGTGTGGCAGGGCGACCAAGGGTTCCTCCCCAAGGATGAAGTGAAACGGCAGATCGAAACATACGGCAAACATCTGTTGCCACGGTATAAATAATAAATAATGAAAGCGCAGGGGCGAGTCCATGAACAAAGAATCTTTCACCGTCGCTATTCCAGACGAAACTCTCACCGATCTTCGTGACCGGCTCGCCCATGTGCGCTGGCCGGTCGATTTTGCCAACGACCAATGGCAATACGGCACGAACAGCGCTTACCTCAAAGAACTAGTGGAATACTGGCGCACCGGCTATGACTGGCGCAAACACGAACGCGAGATGAACACCTTCTCGCATTACAAGACGACCATTGAAGGCATTCCCATTCACTTCATTCACGAGCCCGGCAAAGGCCCCAACCCGATGCCGATCATTCTCAACCACGGCTGGCCGTGGACGTTTTGGGATCTTCACAAAGTGATTCGTCCGCTGACGGACCCGGCAGCGTTTGGCGGCGATTCCGCGGATGCATTCGATGTGGTCGTGCCTTCACTGCCAGGCTACGGCTTCTCCTCACCACTCACCACGCCGGGGATCAATTACTGGCGCACGGCGGACCTGTGGGTCACACTCATGCAAGAAGTGTTGGGCTACAAAAAGTTCGCCGCGCAAGGAGGGGATTGGGGCGCGGCCATCGCGGCGCAGCTGGGGCATAAGTATGCTGATCGAGTCATTGGCGTGCACACGCATCTTATGCTTCCGCTTAACGCCTTCTCCGCGCCACTAACCTCGATGGTAGATCCTTCACTGTATGGTCCAGACGAGAAGGGTTGGTATGAACGCAGCATGCACTTTCTCACTGGCGAGACAGGCTACGTTGCACTGCAGACTACCAAGCCGCACACGCTGGCTTATGGACTCCATGATTCCCCGACCGTGCTCTGCGCTTGTATCTTGGAAAAACGCCGCACGGTGGGTGATTGGGATCGGACTGTGGACAAAGGTTTTACCAGATATGAATTTTTGAGCCCCCTGGCAGCCGGTCGTGTTGGGGG
>CAZUFQ010000715.1:0-4171 GCA_964618735.1 uncultured Enterobacteriaceae bacterium | reverse complement strand
GTAGTAACGGCAAGCATCAAAATCAATCGTGATGCCTGTGAGTTCCTGATAGTAATCAATAAAGAACTCACGCTCGACCACGCAGGACAAGAGAGGCGACCCTTCTCGATTGAGGTCTGAAAGGACGTACGTCACGTCATACATGGGATCGCCAATCACTTGCAGCTCCCAGTCAATGATGGCGGCGATAGTGTCGTCTTTGACAATAAGATTTCCAGTGCGATAGGCGCCGTGCACGAACGCCAGGCGTTGCGTTTTCGGCGCGTTCGCTTTCAGCCACATGAGCACTTCGGTGAGCACCGGCTCGGGCTTGCGCGAAGACTGTTGGATGAGCGATTCCCATTTCGCGACTTCGCGCAGGGCGAAATCGTTGCCTGGGCCGGGCACGCCGATGAAATCGAGCCCGGCGGCTTTCCAGTCGAGATTATGCAGCGAGGCGAGCGCCTCGACAAAACTTCTTGGCAGTTTGCCGCGTTTCGCGGCCTCCGCGTAATACTGCTTCCCTACTTTCGACCACGGATTCGGCACTTCGCCTTCGACCTTTTCCATGATGAAAAACGGGCCGCCGAGCAACGAAGTGTCTTCTTCGTACCAGTAGACCTTCGATGTGGGCGCCGAGGTTGGCTCTAGCGCCTGGATGACGCGGTATTGTTCTCTGAGATCAGAGAGCTCGCGGAGGAGGCCAACGCCGGGATCTTTGCGGAGACACATCCCGCGCGTCACTTCCTGACCGTCTTCTTTCCAGTGCGCATAGAAGATGTAGATCTCGTGCGACCAGCCGCCTGGACTGTGTGTGAACTGCGAGAGCGACAAGTCTCGCGCTTGTGGAAGTTTAGTTTGTAAATAGGCGATGATTTTGTCTTGGGTGGATTCGCTCATAACGCTAGCTTTCAAGTGCATGCTGCGCACCAAAAACGGCGCATCAATGCGCCCTACAAAAATTTCGTTACTCTTTTGTGCCCGCAATCTTCAATTCTTGATTTAGTAGTTCACGCAACGCTGCTCTTACATGCTGATTCGCTGCGTTGAACGCCTCGGCGCCGAGTCGATCCTTTTCGGTATAGAGCCATTCGATCAATCGGCAAAGCCGTGCTTCCTTGTCTGCTTCTCCGGTTGTGGGCAACTCTTTGCCAGTAAGGACAGAGGAGAGATCGGCAAATGTTTTGTGCAATATGGCGTCTTTTTCCGCTGCTATGTCATGTCGCTCTTCGACTTGTCGGGAAACGAATTCCAAGATCACCGCCGCCATAAATGCCTGTGCTTTAGGGTACGGGTCCGGAATCGCCGGACCGATGACGTTGCGCAATGAAGAGATGATCTCGTTGAGTAGTTGGTGTGCAGTGAGCATGAGGAACAGAAATAAGGGAAAGAGCTCAGAGTTGTCAAAGGCCTCTCTCACGCTTAACGATGAGCTGCACTTCTTTTTTCCTCGTTGAAAGTCATTTCTTACGTCCTTTTTTCTTGACAAGCAATCGCGAAGCAGATTAGTTTACGCACATAGGAGAGAGTCCGCGTCGCCATTGCCGGAGGCTGAGGGAGCTTTACTCATGGGCGGACCTGCTGCCCGACACCTAAGCGAATAAAGAAGGAGGGAAATTCCTATGATTCGCCCCAAAAAAGTTGGTCACGTCGTTCTGAAAGCGCGAGATCTTGAACCAATAGAAAAGTTCTACACTGAGGTGCTTGGCTTCGAAGTGGTGATGCGTCTCAAACAGCCTCGCGGCGTGTTTTTCACCCTGGGTGAACAACATCACGACCTTGCCGTCTTGGAAGTCCCGCCGGGGTCTGATGACCCAAAGATGGACCAAGTTGGCCTCCATCATTTTGCGTTGCAACTTGAGGACCTCGAAGCGCTGAAAGACAGCTACCGTACGCTCAAGAGTCACGGTGTCGAGCTCGTCCGAGCTGTGGACCACGGGATTACGAAAAGCATCTATTTTTGTGATCCGGCGGGTAACCGAATCGAACTGTATTGTGACGTGGGAGAGAACGGCATTGCCCGGCTACGCCAACAGAGCGAGCAATCCATCATGGATTTCCCGCCGCTCAACTTGGAAGCCTGATGTTGGTCAATATCCGTAGTGTTTGAAGAAGAGGGCGGCTCAGTGGGGTCGCCCTCTTTCGTCTGGTGTTGGGTCTGGCTCTGAGTCTGGCTTTAACGCCTTCCGCTCAATGCTGTAACGCGGCTCGGAAATCGCCTGGCTATGGCACTTGGGGCAGCGACTCGGGCGGGTGAGCCGTTCGCGTTCTCGAAAGACAAAGTCACAGTCCTTACACGCTGGCGGCTCCAGGATAAAGCGCAGGGTGCGATCTCGCGCGACCGATTTGACAATGTGAACGAGGTGATCCTCCACCTGCCGTTCGGAAATGCCCACGACCTCGGCGATGCGTCGAGAAGTCAGCGGCGTAATCTCTAGCAAATCTCTGATGCGCTGGCGTGGGGTGCGCTCTGGAAAAGTCATTGCTTTACTTTAAATCAGGAGAATCTGAAAATCCATCTCGCAGTGCTCGCAGTGAACGAAGAGCGGGGCCGATGCCGAGGAAGGATTCGTCATGATAGACAGACAAGGTGACGACTTTTGTAGGGCTCCGCGGCGCGCTGTTGTTGCTTGTCGGCATTGTAACGATTGGCGTTCTCGGTTATCGCTTTTTGGAAGGGTACTCATGGCTTGACGCCCTCTACATGGTGGCGATCACGCTCTCGACCGTGGGCTATCATGAAGTCCACCCTTTGAGTCCTATCGGTCAAGTTTTTACCGTCTTTTTATTGGTGGCCGGCCTCGGCACGGTGTTTTATACCGCCGTAGCCATTGTAGAAAAAGTTGTTGAAGGAGAGATCCAGCAGTTCTTTGGAAAACGCCGTATGCAAAAGAACATTGACGCTTTGAACGGACACTATCTGGTCTGCGGTTTTGGTCGCATCGGCGAAGTGATCTGCCGGGAGTTGGTGTTGAAGCCTGTACCCTTCGTGATTCTTGAGCAGGAGGAGGAATGGGTACGTGAGGCTGAGGCGAATAATTATCTGGTCGTGCAAGGTGATGCGACCGACGAGAAGACGTTGACGATGGCAGGCGTGGCGCGCGCCAGTGGACTCTTCGCCTCGTTGGCGAACGATGCTGGTAACGTCTATGTGACGCTCACTGCAAAGGAATTGAACCCCGCGTTGTTTGTGGTCGCGCGCGCCGAGAGTGCGCGGAGCGAGCGCACCTTGCTGCGTTCTGGCGCAGACAAAGTCATTTCACCGTATGTGATGGGCGGCTATCGTATGGCTCAAGCGGTGTTGCGTCCGGCGGTGGTGGATATCATTGATCTGGCGACCCATCATCAGAGCCTGGAGTTACAACTCGAAGAAATTCCTCTTCCTGCTTCCTCTCCTTGTCAAGGAAAAACGCTGAAAGAAGCCGGGCTCCATGAGCAGCCCGGTATTATTATTGTGGCGATCAAACGCGCCTCTGGAAGGATGCTATTCAACCCGCCCGCTACAGAGCAATTAGAAACCGGCGATCATCTTATTGCCTTGGCCGAAGCCCCGCAGTTAAAAGAGATCGAGCGGCGAGTGCGGGGCTGGTGATACACGTTTCGTCGGCTCCATGTCATGCTTATGTAGACAGCATTCAGAGAGCGGATAGAGGGGTTTAATCGCACACTGCTCCGATGATGAAGAGCCCAGTGTCCACAAGGATGTCGTTGCAACGTTCGCCAAGCGCCGTTTCAACGCGTTGCACTTCATCTTTTCCGGCGGTTTCCGGAAGATAGATCAAGACATGCGCATCCTCATCTTCATACTGGGCATAGGAAATCTCAACGCGGGATTCCGGCGCTAGGTCTTTGATAAAAGCGGCCAGTTCAGAGAGCGTGATGTCCAAAAGTTGTGAACGGCTTGACGTCCTCTTTTTTCGCGACATCGAATACCTCTCTAACTCCATCCAAGAATCGTAGGGTGCGCTTGCGCACCGATAAATGGCGAGTGTTAGACGCTCTCCTATGGCTTCTATCCCACCCGATGATTCCCATAATACTTTCGCTTCTCATGTGCGTTGGCGCCGGGCCACACGGCCCAACCTTCCCATGCGCCGCCGTCTTTCCTCATGTGCCGCGTAAGTACTTTGGCCCCAATGTTATCCCCTGCAATGTATGTAAAATTTGATAACCGTGGACTGTACGTTGGACC
>CAZUFQ010000714.1:0-4174 GCA_964618735.1 uncultured Enterobacteriaceae bacterium | reverse complement strand
GTCCTGGATCGCGCCGGACAATAGTCCGAGCGTGGGATAGAGGAACACCGCGTCAATGCCATCAAGGTCCAGATCAGGAATACGGGCATGCGGGTCGAACCCGCCTTTTCTTCCTTCAACATAACGGATGTCTTGCGAAGCGGCGCCTTGGCGCGCACCAATCGCGCCAGCAAAGCCGAGACCTTTTGTTCCGCCAATCATGCGCCCTTCGATCAGCAACCGCTCTTTGCCGTCGGTATCTACTTTGAGTTGCGGGGCGCGATCGCGAAACTGTGGATCCAAATAATCTACCCAGAAATTGGGCGGCTCCAACACGTGCCCATCAGAATCAATGACGTTGTACGTTCGACCCATAAAAACCCTCCTTATACGCTTGAGTCAAAGTTGATCTCCTACCCTTCGCGTCTACCATCTTACGAGCCAAAGCACAAGGATTAGAGAAGGCTTGCAATACCAGGGGCAGTCGCCGTATGTTCCCGGAAGTAGAATTATTTTTCTGGGGAGGTGTACCAATGAAACCAGCAGAAGTCCAATCCGATATGATCCAGTATCCCGGCAAGGATGGCGCGAAGATCAATGCGTATTTGAGCCATCCGGCAGCGCCGGGACGCTATCCCGGTGTGATCGTCATTATGGAAGCGTTCGGGTTGAACGATCACATCAAAGACGTGGCGCGCCGCTTCGCAGCAGAGGGGTACGTTGCGCTAGCGCCAGACATGTATACACGCGAAGGCTCGCCGGACCCGAGCAATATTGATTCGGTCATCAAGGTCATGTTTTCCGTTCCGGACTCGCAAGCGATGGCGGACCTCGACGCTGGCGCGGTTTATCTCAAGGGCCGACCAGATGGGGTAGGGAAAGTCGGGGCCATTGGGTTCTGTTCAGGCGGACGCTACACGCTGATGTTTGGTTGCACGAGCAAAAATCTGAACGCCGCGGTCGATTCAGCGGGTGGGTTCATCATTCAGGACGCGTCGCAAATCACGCCGCAGCGTCCGGTGTCGCCTATTGATATGGTGTCTAACTTGTCATGTCCATTGCTGGCGCTTTTCGGGGAAGAGGACCCGAATCCTTCTCCAGCCCATGCCGAACGCCTCAAAGCCGAACTCGATAAGCACAGCAAGACGTATGAGTTCCGTATGTATCCCAACGCGGGGCACGCCTTCTTTGCTGACTATCGCCCTTCTTATCGAGCTGTCGCCGCCCAGGATATGTGGCATCGGGTACTTGTCTTCTATGACAAGTATCTCAAGAACTAACGAGAAGGAGTCGCCACATGGGTCTCTTTCGTTTGTATACAGGAAATGATGGACAGTCTCACATTGAAGATCAGTCGCTCAGTTCACACCCAGCGCTGGCCGAACCGCAAAACACGAAATACATTGTGTTCAACCAACTACCTGTCGGCACGTTCATCGACTGGCATCCGGCCCCGCGACGCCAGTACGTAATTATTCTCTCTGGTCAACTCGAAATCGGCTTGGGAGATGGCACGGTGCGCCGCTTCGGTCCAGGCGACGCACGTCTCGTAGAAGACATCACAGGCAAAGGGCACACCACACGAGTGGTGAGCGCGGAACCCGTCATCACGGCGACGGTGCCGCTCGCGGCGCAATAAAAAGAACGCCTTCTCACTATCGGTCAGGCCAGGTCATAGTGTCTGGTTTGACCGAGAAAGAGTGCGGGCTGATAGAGCTACACAACCACATTAGCGGCCTCTGTCCATCATGAAAGAATCGACAACAAATGGGGCACTGGTAGATGCTGCTCTAGATTTTACCGTTTTCGTTTTGTATCTATTTTTCAGATACACGACCGAGAAGATGATAATAATACTCAATACTTAGATGCCCATGCCCATTAGGAGAACTTCTTTGGACGTAAAAGACGTAGTGAAACATGCAGTTGATCATGTTCGTATTCTCTTTGAACATGAGAATATTTCTAACTTGGGGTTAGAAGAAGTTGAATTTGACCCCAGTGCTAAAGCATGGATTGTTACTGTTGGGTTCTCCAGGCCGTGGGACTATCCCCAGACTGCACTCGCAGGCTTGTCTGGACAGGCTGGAAGACCACATCGCTCTTTCAAGATAGTTAGGATCAGTGATGAGGATGGTGCAATTTTAGCTGTCAAAAACCGTTCGCTAAGTGAATAGGGTGAAGCAAATTATTCTCGATACTAATCTGTTGGTTCTTCTTATTATTGGGCTGACTGATCGTCGTTTCATTGCAAAGCATAAGCGCACCCGAAGTTTCGAGGTAGAAGATTTTGAGCTATTAACAAATGCTCTAGCTAACTACGACCAGATTATCGTTACCCCACATATTCTAACCGAAGCCTCAAATCTCATTTCACAAACAGACGAACCTACAACATCTGCGGTACGAGCGACTCTCTTAAAGTTGCTTGAATCGCAAAAAGAAGAATTTGAAGCAAGCGTAGAGATAGCTAAACACAATTCTTTTCTTAGACTTGGTCTAACAGATTGTGCAATCTTAAGACTGATAAAAGAAGACATTTCTTTAATAACCTCAGATCTCGATTTGTATTTAACTGCGGCAAAGAGCAACAATAATGCGATTAACTTCAATCACTTGCGCCAAGAAAGACTTTTGACCTAACACATACGTTGGGACAAACACTGTGAAATACTGTAGGTCTTTGGCATAGAATCCCGTCGAATCCCAGCAAGCAACTGAAAAACTTAGTGGGAGGGCAAACAGTGCGTGTCGCGATCTGATGTAAGGTGTTGTTTTTCGACTTTCTAGAAATCAGCCAACCTGAGTAACAAAGCATGGAGTAGCTTGTGGAACAAACAATGCCTTTTGGTGATGTTCTTGAAGCAATTGACAAGTTGTCACTGGAAGAACAGGAAACTTTAATGGACATCGTGCAACATCGCATAGCCGAACGGGGTCGCAAACTATTGGCCGCAGAAATTCAAGATGCGCGTCAGGAATTTGCTGCGGGTCGGAGCCAACAAACCACGGCGGACGAACTGATGAAAGAAATTCTCTCATGAGGCGAGTCCTTCTCCGATCCAGTGCTTTCGTTCGAGCAGCGAAACGCTATGTCAAGAAGCGTCCTTCGGCTGCTGAAGGCCTACGGCAGGCGCTGGAACTCCTCGCGGAAGACGCATTTAATCCTGGGTTGAAAACCCATAAGTTGAGAGGGGAACTCGAAGGGTCTTGGGCTTGCAGTGCAGGATATGATTTACGAATTCTCTTTGAGTTCATCCAGCATGAGGGAGCAGAGGCTATTCTGCTGCAAACTGTCGGCACTCACGACGAAGTGTACTGATAAAGCGATGTTGACTACAGAACAACTTACTGAATTCAACGAACTTGGTATTGTCAAGTTACGTGCATTCTCATCAGCCGACGCGGGTCGGATGCAGGAGGCTGTGTGGGCTGAATTGTGGCGCAAACATGGGATGCAGTGAGATAATCCTGCCTCGTGGAGGTCGGGGAACGCATACGGGCTAGAACGAATCAAGGAGACGCCAACGTTCGTTCCCATCACAGGTTGCCGGTCCGCGATCGATGATCTCCTGGGAGCTGGGAGCTGGGACTTGCCAAAGCGATGGGGTGCATTTCTTGTAACTTTCCCGACCGACCGTGAGTGGAACGTACCCTATGCCGTCTGGCATGCCGACTTCTCCTATGCGTTACCACCGGAGCCGCTCTCCGGCGTCAAGATGTTCGTCTTTCTTTCGGACGTTCCCGCGCGAGCCGGTGGAACATTAGTCGTCGCCGGGTCCCATCGTATGATTCAGCAGTTTATCAAAGGGCGGTCCTGTGAACAGCTGGAAAACACACGGCGAATCCGCTTAGAACTCCTCGGAAGCAACTCGTGGTTACAGGATTTAACTTCGCGGTCGTCTTCACAAGATCGTGTGATGCGATTTATTGACCGCGGTAGTACGATCGACGGAATCCCTGTGCAGGTGGTGGAGTTAACTGGCGAGGCTGGTGAGGTTGTGCTTACTCATCCGTGGGTCCTCCACTGCCGCGCCCCAAACTGTGGGAAGGCGCCGCGATTTATGCGTACGATAGATATTTATCGGCGCGAGGTGCATCCGATGGTCTTCCCGCTTCACCGGTCAACCCGTAACTAGCTGAGGCGTGGTCATAAATCACGCGGCCCGCAGCAAGGCTTTGATGCTTACCCCGA
>CAZUFQ010000713.1:0-4178 GCA_964618735.1 uncultured Enterobacteriaceae bacterium | reverse complement strand
ACAATAATATGGGCGCAAACAGCAATATGGTTGCAGGCGCAAATGCAAGTCTTGCTCGAGCGCGGTCCATTTTTCGTTTCGACGTTGCAGGGGCGATTCCATCTAATGCAATCATTGAGTCCGTTACCCTCACTTTGACTGTTGTTATTGTGCCACCAGATGGAGGCGAGCCTTCGGGCTTTGATTTGCGCCGCTTGCTTGTCGATTGGGGGGAAGGAGGAGGGTAGCGTCGCGCAACGCTCTGAATAAGAAAGAGAACACAACAGCCCAAGAAAAAGAACAAAACAAATCTGATCACCACACCTGCGGATTCGGCAGGAATACCGGACCGGACGAGAAAGTGTATAAAGAGAAACGGTAACGCCCAGGTCATAACCTTCCTCCTTGCCGCGTTTTCTGCCGCTTAAGAAAGCGGAGTGCTCAGGGTTGTTAATGCTGTCTAAAGTTTAGCAGTTGTAGGCTCAGAAATGTTAGGGAACTTCTCAGCGGCGCAGCCTCGGGCTGCGCCGCCGCATGCACAGGCTTGCTCCATTCCTGTGAATTACACGATGCAAAAAACCAATTAATTTTGAATGACGACTTCCACGCGCCGGTTCTTTTCTCTTCCGGCTGGATTGTCACTTCCATCAGGATTCGTATTTGGCGCAACCGGATATCGCTTACCGAAGCCTCGACTAGTAAGGCGTGAGCTGCTCACCCCGGCATTCTCCAGCGCCACGGCGACATTTTCCGCTCGATGCTCAGAGAGCTGCTGATTGAAAGCCTCGCTCCCAATGGCGTCGGCGTGCCCCTCGACCGCTATGCGGCGATCGCGGGCTTTATCATTCAGCACCGCTGCAATGTCATGTACTCTATCTTGAGCACCAGCAGTGAGATCGGCTCTACCAAATGCAAACAAAACGTCTGGTAAATTCACGACCACGCCGCGGTCAGTCTCGCGCGCTTCGAGTTGCCGGCGTCGCAATTCATCAAGCAGTTCGCGATTGTGTGCTAACTCCTGTCTCTGCTGTTCGATCGCACGCTGATTTTCATCAGCCGCCGTCTCTCGTTTTTGTAACTGATCCCCGATTAAGCCGCCGCCGACTCCGCCGAGTGCTCCGCCAATCGCCGCGCCAGCGCCGGGATTCCCGACCGCCGACCCAATAATAGCCCCCGTTGCAGCCCCTATACCGCCACCCGCTAGCGCGCCTTTCTCTCGCGTACTCAAGGGTTGGCTACAACTCGTCAGGAGAGCTACCGCAGCCAGAGGAAAAATACTCCGTAGTATAATTCGAGTCATGTTAAGAACTCCTTTCTCGCTAAGTCTGTCCGTCTCGCCTGCGCCGGACGCCTAGCGCACCACCGTGTTATTGGAGTATCAAGAGCATAGTCTAAAAATTCCCTAGGAGCCAATAGTCAATTTCTTCCAAGGTTTAATTCATCGTAGTTTTTTGTTAGGGGGCGAGTATGCTGAGTTCTTCTCACGTCTGTGGCGACTTCAACTCCGCAAGTTTCTGTTTAAGGGCGTCAATAAGTCCGGCGCCGGAACCCTTATCCATGATGCGAGCGAATTGATTGCGGTAGTTCTGCACAAGACTCACATTTTCGGCAACCACATCGTAAACGAGCCAATTATCCCCTTCCCGATGCAACCGGTAGACAACGGAAAAGGGCTCACTTTGAGCGGGAGACAAAATGTGAGTCTGCACCTCTGCGTGATCCCCTTCGATATGTTCCTGGTCAAAGGAGAATTTTGCCTTGGTGGAGTACCGTTTAAGCGTGTCTGTATAGTTATTCTTTATTAATGCAACAAATAATGACACGAACTCTTTTCTTTGGTCCTCCGTCAGCTTCTGCCAATTAACGCCAAGAGCATGTTGGGCAATCGCCCTCGTATCAAATCGCGGTAAAACAATTTCCCACATCCTCTCGAGCTGTTGCTGATTCGGCGTACGCCCCTCGCTCGAAGCATCCGCGAGCACTTTCAGCGCCTGATCCGTGGTAGAGCGAATTATATCTAACGGCGAAGTGGCCGCCGTCGCACTGATGGATAAGAATAAACAACCTATGACAAACGCAGGAACAACAACAAGAGACTTCATCACTCCTACCCAAAAGAAAGTTTTACTCATCGTTGGTCTCCTCTTCCACAACTTCGTATAGCGATGAGTGTGGCCTTATAGGGATTGAACTCAGCAAAGACTAGGCCAGAGGCGAGAGAACAAACTGAGTTATGATCCTTGCCGATTTTTCGTAGGTGGCGAATGGACGTCCTAGAAAGAGAACAAAATCCTTTTCGCTGGCGCAAGAGCATTACAGAAGAGTATTACGCCACACTATGGTGAGGATTAGTCTACAGTCTGCTGTATCCAAGCCGAACATCATGACATTAGGATATGCCCGTTGATCCAACGCACGGGTCACCATATGTTGGCCCGCAAAGCCTGGGCGGCTACGCGGGGCTGCCCTATATCGTGATTCTCATGTCACGGAGCGAGCCAGTGTAAAATGCCAAGCAGAAGGCCGATGAGCCCCCCCACCACGGCGCCATTGAGGCGAATGAACTGCAGATCGGCTCCGATGCGAGCTTCAATCTGGGCGACGAGTTCTCCCGTTTCCAACGCTTCAAGATTCTCTCGCACGGTGAGGCCAATCTCGTGGTGGTGCCGTTGGACGAGGTCGCTCGCCGTACTTTGCACCCATTGATCGAACCGCACGCACCGTTCCGGATTTTCAAAGAGTTCCAACACGCTCTTTCGTAATGTCCGTTCAATAAAAGTGGATATCGCACTGGTTGGATCGGCCAGGTCGCGCTCCAATTCGTGCGCCACCCTCGCCAATATGGTGCGAACAAGCGGAGCAGCCTCTACACTCTCAATAAGCATCTCTTGGAGGTGTTGCGCCTGCACAAGAGCATGAGGATCACCAGCAGTGAGTTGATCGGCAAAGCGACACACGGCCTCGCGTCCAGAGATGCGCCAGGGATGATTTGCGTCATTACTGGCGTTACGGAGCTCCGTGGTCGCATAGTTCAAGAGCGCCTCCATGATTTTCTGTTGCACTGTAGGGCGACGCAGGAAGAAGGCCAAAAGTCGCTGCCCCTCGTTGTGAAGGGTGTGGGCCAAGCGATTAAGACACCAGTACAACCCTTTAGCTACATCCGGGCGGGCGAAGAAATTGGCCAACGAGCGAGTCACAGCAGCAAAGCCGAGATCAGCGCGCTTACTGCTCACGAATCGTCGTAGCCAAGGCCCAAGCGAGGCGGCCAGTGGGCGTTCGTGAAGCTGCTCCCGTAAGGTATGATCCACGAATTCGACGAAATCGTCTTCAGCCAGAATGCGAGCGAGATGACTCACGATATCGCGTGCTGGGCTCGTAAAACGCGTCAGACGCTCTGGATCACGCAACCAATCGACTAGGAGGGCGCTCGAAGAGGTGCGTGCTAAGCGAGCGCGAATAACGGCGGGAGACAACCACTCCTCTTGGATAATCGAACTGATGCTTTCAATTATTTTTGTTCGCCGCGTAGGGATAATAGCGGTATGCGGGATAGGAAGACCAAGGGGATGACGAAAAAGCGCGGTGACGGCGAACCAGTCAGCCAGCCCCCCCACGAGCGCCGCCTCAAAACCGGCGGCGATAATAGACAACCATGTCTTATGAGGAAAGATCCCTAAGGCAAGCACCACATGACATAATACAGTCCCACTGAGCGCCACCAGCAGCGAAACTCTTCCCACCGTGTTGTCCCGCGGAGGCGGCATAGGACGAGTCGGATGCTCCTGACTCGTAGAAAGGTTCGGCGACTCGGCTAACTCTATCCTCATGCAGGCTCCGGCTTTTTAAATTACTCCAATCCAGCCGCGCGGTATTAGAGCGACTTCGCTATCGAACCCGACCCCCGATTACAAAAAAATAGCGGGTGCTGTCAACCTTTCACCTGTCGTCCTCAATGTATCTCTCCATCTTGGAGAAACTGTTGGGTCTGCTTACAACCCTATTGTTTATCGCACAAATAGTTACGCTACACCGCACCGCTGCTGTAGACAACCGTCTTTACTTCTTGGGAACATCAGTTTTATTCCGGCAACTGTTCAGCGGGGCCGAGAGACTCGCACAGCCATGATGAGGCCGGTTAGACCGGTTTAGACCTAAAGGGAAAACACCCCAAGATTGGGATAACCAGGGTCGGGGTTTTT
>CAZUFQ010000712.1:0-4183 GCA_964618735.1 uncultured Enterobacteriaceae bacterium | reverse complement strand
AAATAGATTCATGCCATCGGATTAGCATGGTCACTATCGGGTTGCACCAGATCCGCTTCAAGACTGTATTCGGTGGTCGGCTCTGGGCGCGGGGTCTCGACCAGCAACGTACAGAGGCGCGGATAAAATGTGCGGTGCTCAATCGCATGACCCAGTTAGGCATGCCTGAGACCGTGCGCGTCTTCTGATTCTTGCGGGATGGATAGAGAAGAGTTGGTGACGTCGCGAATTATGCAACAACGCCCCCAAACGCTTTCGGCAAGCGTCTCTCCCAAATCTAGAGAAGTAGAGCTAGGACACGGAATGTTTCGTAGCACTTTCAGTGAGGAAGCCCCTAAAATTTCTCGAGAATAAACTGATCACTTACAGTGAAGATCTTCGCGATAGCATTTTCTATCGGAGCATCAGATATCTTCTCCAACTCGCAGATCACACTAGAAGTGACTACCTGCCTGTGCTTCGAATTCTCTGCACGGTGACTTATCCTGCCCTTTACGGCTTACTATAGGCCAAGATGGCCTCATCGAGGAGCTCAATGCCCTCTGGAAGGCCATTGAGATTGATGGCTTTGTCAATGAGAGCCTCCTGTAGTGCCTTTCGAAAAGTTTGCGGTTGCCAACTCGCATTGCATGCTTGAATACCAATTTTAATGTAGTCGAGAAAACTCTGCTTGTTTTCCTGGTATAGAGAGATCTCCGCGAGGTCAAAGTAGCACCACGGTATGTCGATGGGTGGGGTGGTGAGGGTTTGAGCCCGTCGTAGCTCTGCGGCTTTTTTGAGCTGCTCGCGCACGGCCTCCACATCGAGTTTGCCCGTGTGTAGAGCTTCCATTTTCAAGGCATTCAGTAATGGGTAGGGGTGTCCATCCGAGATCTCCGCTGCATGGGCGTACATCTTCTGGGCGGTGGCAAAGTCGGCACGAACGTTTTTGAGCACGCCACCTAGAGAGGACCAGACGTCGAAGTCGTCGGGAATAAGTAATGAGGCTCTTTTCAGCGAATCATATCCATCTGGAAGCCACTTCGGGCGGGAGCCCTGTGGTACTATACGTGCGATGAGACCTTCGATGACTCCTTTTTCTTTCCAGGCCTCGCCATAGTTCGGGGCGAGCTTGGTGACGGTAGTAAATTCCTCGAGTGCTTCGTAATGTTTTCCCTGTCGTTTCAGGATCAGACCAAGACGCATGCGTGCTATAATGTTTAGAGGATCGAAGCGGAGTGCACCCCAGTAGTTTGCCCGAGCCATATCGAGGTCATCGAGTCGCAGGGCTTCTTCGGCGTCCCGCATGAACCGCTCGATTTCTTGCTTGCGCCAATTCTCCACTTGTGGGAGCGCCGCGAGACTCTCGACCGCGGGCATCGACGGCGACTGTGTCACGGATACCGACACTGGCTCTTCACGGCCACCCCATTGGGAGCGGAGTGCAAGGCGAACTGGGCTGTCCAGGCGGTTGCGCTTCAGGGTTTCAGAGAGCACGTTCGTGATGAAGGTTCGCGACGTAGCGGCTCGCTCATCCGGGTGGTACTCATACTCAAAGACTTTGATTGTAGTGATATCGAAGGGAATGGCGTGCCCAAGCTGTCGAAACAAGACTGTGCCGGATTCTTGGACACTATGACGGGTGCCGATTTCATAGAAGACATTGGGATTGAAGCCGCTGATGTCAGCAAAGGCCAGGCGGCTGTACATGATGTACTCGAACATCTCTTGATTAATCGAGCCGGAAAATGCATCCATGTCGGTCCGCGCTGGGATCAGGGGTTGACCTTCGGGCGTTAGGACCTCACTGATAGCTGGCACGAAGATCTGGTTGTAGATGACGGTGAAGTCGATCTCCTTGCCGCCGACCTCTTTTTTTCCAAATGGCATAATGACAAAGCAGGTTCTCTCAAGCTGTTTAAACCTCTCAGCGGTCAGTGAAGCTGCATCAGTTCTTAGCTCAGCACTCATAATAAGTCTCCTCTTTGTAGCGTGGCAGACCAGGTGTCCTCGACACCCAGTACAATGCCGTTACTTGCCTCTGCTGGCGTTGTCAACTTAACAAAAAGGCACGGAAGAAGCTCCCACTCGACAGAAGCTGTCCGTCTTATCAAGGGCTTGCTCTCCCACTTTTGGTAAGAGATCCATCTCGGTGCGCTCTTTCTTGCCACTTTGCTGGAAAGGCGGTGCGAAAGCAGCAACAAGTTGACAACGCCCTCATTTGGCGTCGTCTCCTCGTCCAGGCCGAGACTTCCGTTGCTGAGCTTCATCACATTCTTCAGCTGGCCCTGGGGTGGACGAACAGCCATCTCCATCGCTTTCTGGCAGTGTTATAGTAGTAATGCTCAGCTCACGCTGCCATGGTATGAATAGCTAGCATCATAAATCGAGGGCTCCGGTGCAAACCTGGAGTGGCGGTGATATTCCTGCGCTATGAATTTACCGCAAGAGCCTTCTGCCACCCTATTCAAAGGTCGCCACTTTAATCACGAGATCATCACGCTCTGTGTGCGATGGTATGTGACCTATAAGTTAAGCTACCGCGACTTAGTAGAGATGATGGCAGAACGGCATGTCGAGGTCGCCCATACAACCATTCTGCGGTGGGTACAACGATACATCCCTGAATTCGTCAAACGCTGGCAGCCTTATGCTCGCTCCGTAGGGACCTCCTGGCGGATCGACGAAACGTATATCAAAGTTAAAGGCAAATGGGTCTACCTGTATCGGGGCGTCGACAAAGAGGAGCAGACCATTGATTTTTTCCTGAGTGAACGCCGCGATATTGCTGCCGCCAAGCGATTCTTGCAGCAGGCCATCGAGAAACGGGGCGTGCCGCAGAAGATCACGCTCGATGGCTATGCGGCTTCGCACGAAGCGATCGCCGAGTTACAGGAAGAACAAGTGCTACCAGCCAAGCTCGTTGTGCGCACGGCTCGCTATCTTAATAACTTGATTGAGCAGGACCATCGCAGAATCAAACAAAGAGTGAGGCCCATGCTCGGCTTCAAGCGTTTCGATTACGCGGCCATCACTCTCGCTGGCATAGAACTGATCCACCAGATCAAGAAAAACCAATTTGATATCTCGGCTCTATGTTCCGCTCACACCCCAGCTCCACAGATCTGGGAGGTAATGCTGGCTGTCTGAATGGGACGTCCACTCATGCTCTTATTTGGCTTCAATTTGTAAATTGCACCAAAACCCCTCTGGGGAGTGGCACCATTTGGGTGTTGGAGGAATTGACAACACACGACGCGGTTGGTATCGTCACCAGCATGCGGGCGGTGGAGCTGGTACGTTGGCGTATCGTCTACTCCAGTACGGCCTTTGCGGAGCTCGTGCTCTGGCGCGTCCCTCAGCCGCTGCCAGGGTCACCACACTCCTTCAAGTATCGCTTAGCTTACGTCGTGCGGGGGGTGTGCGTGCTGCGCTACGACAATGAAGTAGGTAAAGGGGACCATCGACATTATGGGGATGTCCAAAGCCGCTACCAGTTCACCACTCCTGAGCAGTTGCTCACCGATTTTCAGACCGATATTGCGAGGTGGAACCGTGAAAACCGTGACGTTTGAAGTGCGCTCGCCCACCGAAACCATGAGCAGCTTCGTGACGGCGTGGAAGACCGGGAAGGGGGAGAAGTCGGCTCGCCTGACCTTCGCCTCGCCGGAGGTGCTCTGGCAAGTACTCACGGCGAAGCGCTGGGAGTTGCTCAAGGTCCTCTGTGGCCTAGGTCCGGTGTCGATGCGCGAGGCCGCCCGGCGTGTGGGCCGGGACGTCAAAGCCGTCCATGGGGATATCACCGCGCTACTCCACGCCGGCGTCTTGGAGCGTGCGGAAGGCGGGGGCATCATCTTTCCGTATGAGGCGATCAAGGTGGAGTTCTTGCTGCAAGCTGCTTAACCCTGCTCCTGGATCGCGCACCATGGTCCCCAGAGAAAGCGGTAGACGTTCTTATTCCTCTTCTTTGCTTTCCATTTTCTTTTGATTTTCTGGACACTCTCAAGCCTTCCTTTGTTAGCCGATCTGGTAATTTTGTTACGGCCTGAAATAATCACAAAGTACATATTCTGATTTTGCAAACGTCACGCAATATGGACTCCACGGACAGCAAAGAGCAAACAGCAGCAATAGTGGGACAAGGATACAGTGGCACGCTACGCCGCGAACCGAAATGCTTCCGGATTTTGTAGGGCAGCCACCT
>CAZUFQ010000711.1:0-4198 GCA_964618735.1 uncultured Enterobacteriaceae bacterium | reverse complement strand
CCCATGCTTCTACGGAGTGAGCAAACCCTGCTTCATGCAACGCACAATACGCGTCGATCATCTCTTCGGTGATCCAGGTGCCTTTCCCTATGGCAAGCCGTGTTTCCGCGCAGGCGCGAATGACCTGCGGAAAGGCAGTGTCAAAGGTGACGGTGAAGCGTCCTTGCCGGAGGAGTCGTCCCAGACTGCGAGAAATATGGAACCCGGTCGGATCTACTACGCAGCGACGCGGCGGGCTCCACCAGAGAATCGGATACCCCTCTTCGTACCAGGGAAAAATGCCAAGGCGATAGGCGAGCAGAAGTCGTTCTGGGCTGAGGTCCCCGCCCACCGCTAGCAACCCATCGGGATTGGCGCGCCTCGGGTCGGGGAAGATTAGGTCCTCAGGAAGTTGATAGACCGGCATGGTGTAAACCACTTATCCGTGCATGGACACTTCCTCAATGACTAATGAGGGACAATAGAGGGCGCTTTAGGCCTTTTCTTCTTTGGCCTTGAGCTGCGCGTCATTCTCTCGGATGAACGCTTGTAAATCGTCTGCCATCTCGAGTAGTTTCCACCACTGTTCTTTATAAAGCGTCACCGGAAAGCGCCCCAAACCATAGACGGACACGGCGCCTTTTTCGCTCACTTTAAACGACAAACCTTTTGCTGACCGCGCTTTCAGCGCTGCATTCTCTGCTTTTAAGCGTTCGAGTTCCTGGAGCACGGCATCCTCTGCCATAATATGTTCTCCTCTCCTTGAGTGTTAATGGGACCAGTGTTGCCTAACCTCATGGGCAGCTTCCGCCAGCGCCATGGCTTTCTGATCGAAATCGGCCAGGCGCTGGTCTTGCAATTGGCCATTTTTGTATAAAACGAAAAGTTGCATCACGACAATAGCCGTTTTCCACAACGCAAACGTCTCATAAAACGGGATGGCGCTGAGATCTCGTCCACTTTGGACCGCATAGCGCTGCACGAGTTCCGCTCGGGTGTAAAACCCGGGAAGCGCGGTTGGAGCTTGGGAGAACAGATGTCGACCTGGCGTGTCTGTTGCTTCTGTCCAGTAGTTCATGAGCAACCCAAGGTCAACCAGCGGATCGCCTAGCGTGCACTGATCCCAGTCAAACAGGCCAATGATGCGGGTAATGTCGGCAGGATCGACCATTGCGTTATCGAGTTTATAGTCGTTATGTAGCAATGTGGGGGTTGGTGAGTGTGGTAAGTGCGTGAGCAGCCAGCGTCCGGTTTCATCCAATAGGGGGATTGGAAAAATGCGTGCGCGATCCCAACGTTTCAACCAGTTATTAACTTGTCGGGCGACGAAGCCGTCTGGTTTGCCGAGCGACTCCAGTCCCACGGCTTTGTAGTCGATGGCATGCAGGGCCACCAGGGTATCAATGAGCGCCTCGCTCAATTGGCGGTAAAGGTCCGGGCGATTGAGATATGCGGGCGGCATCTCCTTGTGGATAACTAATCCCCGTCGCCGTTCCATAACAAAAAACGGCGCACCGAGGATGCTTGCATCTTCGCAGAACAGATACGGCCGGCTGGCTGGTGGAAAGACCTGCCACAACGCTGACAAGACGGTGTATTCTCGCGCCATGTCATAGGCGCCGGCGGCAATTGGGCCGCCTGGTGGTCGACGAAGAACATATTCCTGTTCTCCAAAACGGAGCAAATACGTCAAGTTGGCGTGCCCACCCGCAAACTGCACGATTTCTAAAGGTCCGTCGGTGTGAGGGAGTTTCTCTCGTAAAAATTGACTGACGACCTCATGATCCAGAACTGCCTCTGGACGAACAGCGACAGTTTCCGGCTCTGTCCAGCCTGGCGGAGTATGGCTCGTCATGGATATCTCCTTAACTGGACGTGGTCTTTATCATGAGGGACAACGAACTGGCAATGCGGGCGAGAAGAAGGCTCGGCAGGACAGGAACACGGGCATTACCTAGGGATTGACGGCATGACAAGGGAGTTTTACTCAATAGGAACAATTCATGTGAATGAGGAGGCGTGTTATGGCGAAACCGCTGAAGGGTTCACAGACGCATGAGAACCTGAAACATGCGTTCGCTGCTGAATCCCAAGCAAACCGTCGTTATCTTTATTTCGCGCGTCGAGCTGATATTGAAGGCTATCCTGACATTGGTGGTCTGTTCCGTGATACGTCTGAAGCAGAAACTGGGCATGCCTTCGGGCACTTGGATTTTATTAAAGAAGTCGGAGACCCCGCCACTAGCGAGCCCATCGGTGATACGGCAAAGAATCTAAAAGCTGCAGTCGCGGGCGAAACCTACGAGTACACGGAGATGTATCCTGGGTTTGCCAAGACTGCACGCGAAGAAGGGTTCGAAGAAATAGCTGAATGGTTTGAGACGCTTGCTCGCGCTGAAAAATCCCACGCTGGCCGTTTCAATCAGGGTTTGAATGGGTTGAACAGTTAAGTCATTTTTCTGGCGTCATTGATTGTACGCCACGAACGGAAGAGAGTGGGCTCCACATCCTTACTACGGCTCGCCTACTGTCGAAGTCGTTGTCTTTATGAAGAAAGTGACGTTAGATGAAATTATGGGGTCGGAGCGATACGAACGTATTCGTGATAACTTTCGTCGCCGCATTATTGCTTTGAAAAAACAGCGCCGGGTGTCGGTTGGTGATCGTGTCACCTTTGTCTTTGAAAATTATGAGACGGTGCTCTTTCAAATTCAAGAAATGCTGCGTGCGGAGCGGATTACCGATTTAGACAAAGTCCGCTTTGAAGTTGACGTGTATAATGATCTCATCCCGGCAGAAGGCGAGCTGTCTGCTACCATGTTGATCGAAATTACCGAGCATGACCGTATCCGCCCCGAGTTAGTTCGTTTGATTGGCATCGACAAGGCGGTATCTCTTCAGATCGGAGATAGGTTCATGATCCCCGCCGTGTTCGAAGCCGGACGCAGCAAAGAAGATAATCTTAGTGCTGTGCAGTACGTCCGGTTTTTCTTATCTCTCGAGGCGCGCGCCGCATTTCAAGATGAACGGCAGTTCGTGCGCCTGATGATTCATCACCCTAATTATCAAGCCCAAGTCGAGTTGTTTCCGGAGACGCGGCGCTCATTAGCGGCAGAACTCTGAACGGGAGCAGGGAGCGTTATCAGGAGAGTTCATGATTGACAGAGCAGACAAGCAGACAACTCGACAACCCGTAACAATCTGCGCGGCGCTGAACGGAAACTCTACCTATCCGAGCGTAGAGCAATCTCCTATATTTGGACAAAACGATGACTTTCTAGAGGAGGAGGCGCACTGTGGACAGCAATGATCTATTTCAGGCTTTATTGCGTTGGATTCATTTTGTGGCGGGCATTACGTGGATCGGCATACTATATTTTTTCAACCTGATTAATGCCCATGTCACCGCCGCGCTCCAACCGGCGACCAGACGGGAGGTAGTGCCCCAGTTAATGCCGCGCGCGCTGTGGTGGTTTCGTTGGGGGGCGATGCTGACGTTCCTTTCCGGCTGGGCGATGATTTTGTGGAAGTATTTCGTCTTAGGAAGCGGGTTCGGTGGAGATGCTGGTTTGTTTGGGTCAGATGCCGGGCTGTGGATTTCGCTTGGCGCATTGTTCGGCTCGATTATGTGGTTCAACGTCTGGTTTATCATTTGGCCAGGTCAACAAAAGCTCATCACCTGGACGAAAGAAGGACAAACGCCGCCCGAGCAGCCAGCCACCGCCAAACGGGCCCTGTATGCTTCCCGCACGAATACCTTTCTTTCCGTGCCTATGCTTTTCGGGATGTTAGCCGGTTCCGGGCATTATCCCACAATTGCTTTCGTTCCGTGGTGCCTTATTGTCATCGCTCTCGGTGCGGCTCTGGTGTACTTTATGATTTTCAGGTTTTCGGCGACCGTGGCGAAGACGTGGCCGTAACGACGCCCTTAGAAGACGATACAGAGATAAGGTTACAGAATAAGGAGGGACACATAATGGCGAACGCAATTGCTATACATCCGGCGATCGATCGGGGTGCGAAACCGGCGGCCGCAAACTTTGCGAGCGGCACGCTTGCTTGTCATTGTCCAGATAAGAAGGTGGCGGTAACGATTACTGGACAGTGCGCCTATAACCATGCGTGCGGGTGCACCAAATGTTGGAAGCCGGCCGGCGCCTTATTCTCGCAAGTTGCTGTCGTGCCGCGGAACAACCTGCGTGTCTCTGCGAATGAAGAC
>CAZUFQ010000710.1:0-4223 GCA_964618735.1 uncultured Enterobacteriaceae bacterium | reverse complement strand
CACGATGGCAAACAGGATGCCGAGTCCCAAGCGCACGAAAGAAGCCTGCATCGTCGCCACCTGTCCGCGCAGAGTCAGACTGGCGCCTTTGGGCAACCGTGGAGTGATTTCTTGCAGGATCTTTTGCACCTCGCGGGCGACGCCGCCAAGGTCGCGTCGGTCAACATTCGCATAAACGTCAAAGACTGGTTGTACATTGTAATGACTCACCAATGCCGTTGTTGTTCCCCGCTGGAGCGTCGCCAAGTTGCTCAAGAGCTGGGTCGAACTGCCGGAAGGCGACGAAACCGGGGTTTGTTGCAAAGCGTCAAAGGAGTCGACCCGCAGTTGCGGCGTTTGCACCGCCACCGAGTAATTGACTCCGTTAACAGGATTAAGCCAAAAGTTCGGCGCGGTCTGCCCACTCGAACTGAGCGAGATCAAGAGACTGTTGGCGACATCACGTTGCGTAAGACCTATCTGGCCGGCCTTTGTCCGGTCAACGTTGACGCGCACCTCCGGGGCGTGCACTTGCTGGTGGATATGCACGTCAACAGCACCGGGGATTTGCGTCACCCGACGTTCAATCTCCTTGGCAATTTGATAATTCGCGTCGGCATTATACCCAATGACTTGAATGTCGATCGGCGCCGGAAGACCAAAATTCAGAATTTGGTTGGTAATGTTCGCCGGTTGAAAGAAAAAGGATAACTCTGGAAACTTCTCCCGCAGGGTCGCGCGCAGTCGTCGAGTGTAGACTGCGGTGGGAGCATGCCGGTCCGGATTGAGAGACACGAGAATTTCGCCGTCTGCGTTGCCAACCGAGGCGCTATCGCTAAAAGCGAGACTGATGGCGTTGGGTAATCCGATATTGTCGAGAATCATCGACACTTCCTCTGCCGGAATCTGCCGTCGGATTTCACTTTCGACTTGACTGAAGAGTTGTTCGGTTTCTTCGATGCGCGTCCCTTCCGGCGCTCGTACGTGGAGACGAAATTGCCCAGCGTCAACCGTGGGGAAAAAATCTTGCCCGACGACTAGCGCGAGAGCTAACGAAGCAAGGAAAAATACGCCGAACGCCCCGGCGGCTAAGGGACGATGCGCAAGGCTCCAGGTTAAGAGCGCTGCATAGCGGCTGCGCATTTCTCCAAAGCGGCGATTGAAGCGGTGATGTATGCGCCACAGGAATCCTTCAGGTTGTTCCCCCTCTTCTTCTTGCCTATAGGCTTCAGCTTCGGCAGGCAGCAGGAAGTACACCAACGTAGGAACCAGCGTGCGCGATAACAGATAAGAAGCCAGCATGGCAAAGACCACGGCCATAGCGAGTGGCGTAAACAAATAGCGCGCAACGCCTGTTAGCAGCAGGACCGGCACGAACACAATACAAATCGCCAGAGTTGAAACAAACGCCGGGACGGCGATCTGTTGCGCCCCGTCCAGAATCGCTTGGACCAACGGTTTTCTGTGGGCAAGATTCCGATGAATATTCTCGATGGTGACGGTTGCATCGTCAACCAAAATGCCCACGGCCAGCGCCAGCCCTCCCAGCGTCATCACATTGATGGTCTCGCCAAACAGGGCAAGCACAATTAACGAGGTGAAAATAGAGAGCGGAATAGAAAGACAGACGATGAGCGTGCTCCGCCAACTCCCGAGGAACAACAGGATCATCATTCCTGTGAGCACGGCCGCTAGCACCCCTTCACGCACGACCTCGCCAATGGCGGCGCGGACAAAGAGCGATTGGTCGAACAATGGAGTTATCTTTAGTTCGGGCGGCAAACTTTCTTGAATCTTCGGCAGGGCGGCTCTTACGCGATTGACAATAGAAAGCGTTGAGGCGCTCCCGTTTTTCAACACGGTGAGCAACGCGGAGCGATTGCCATTTTCCCTCACGATATTGGTTTGGACGGAGTACCCGTCTCGCACTTGCGCGACGTCTTTGATATAGACGGTTGCGCCATTCACATTCTTGATCGGCAGATCGTTCAAGGCGGACGCCGCTTCAGGACTACTATTTAAGCGGACAAGATACTCGAAATCCCCGACTTTTGCCGTTCCTGCGGGAAGAATGAGATTTTGCGCGTTGATTGCTTGTGAAATATCGGTAGCGGAAAGATGATTCGCGTACAGGGCTTCAGGGTTGAGGTCCACCATAATTTGCCGCTGCTTGCCTCCATAGGGCAACGGCACCGACGCGCCTTGGACGGTAGCAAGCTGAGTGCGGATGAAATTCTGTCCATAGTCAAAGAGTTGCTGTTCGGTCAAACTTTCACTGCCAACGCTCAGCTGCAAAATAGGCACGCTGGACGCGTCATATTTGACGAGAAAAGGCGGAAAGATCCCAGGCGGCATGCCGCGGAGGATGCTTTGGGCTAGGGACGTGCCTTGGGCGATACCCATTTCTACTTTCGCTCCAGGATGAAAGTAGATTTTGATGATGCTCAGACCAGTGTATGACTGCGACTCCATATGCTCGATGTCATTCACTGTCGTCGTCAGCGCCCGTTCCGTTATTGTGGAAATCCGTTTCGCCATTTCATCCGGAGAAATGCCGGAATAGGTCCAAATGAGACTCACGATCGGAATATCAATGTGGGGAAAGATGTCTGTCGGCATGGTCGTTATTGATGTCACGCCGAGAATAATCATCAAGAGGGCCATCACGATGATGGTGTATGGACGCCGCAGAGCTAATCGTACAATCCACATACCTCGCCCGTTCCTGTGCGGGGGCCCCCTTTAGTACTAATTGCTTTTGCAATATTCAGGCGCAGAGCTATACGCAATGCACAGCTAGTGCAAGAGCATTGAGAGTTCGGGCGCCGTCGCTACGCCTGCAGCACGCTACGACGCCAGCAACGCTCTATATGCCGCCGAAGTTAGCAAGCGTTGCGCTCCTACATTATTCAGTTGGACCCCACTCCCAAGGCAAGGCATATTTCTTCTTGTTGTTACACTCTTTACAGGCGGGCACGATGTTGCCTTTGCTTGACTTTCCACCGCGCACGAGCGGAATCAGGTGATCCATCGTTAGTTCGAGAGGAGGGAATTGACGTTGACAATAGTGACATCGTCCCGAGGCTCGCTTCCGTTTCCACCACTCGGAACGGCGGAGTTCGCGCGCTTTGTTCTTTTCTCGTTGGATTTCTGCCGAATTGATATCAGAAAAGAATGCGTCCATATTTGCTGATAGTTTACTAGAAACCTCTGACGCGTCAGACTTCTTTGGTTTTGGTGCGCTCGTTTACCCTACAAACTACTGAGAGGCTAGTTAGTGGGAGCCTTCCTCTTCTTCATCACTATCAGAATCACCGTGGGGATGGACCGCAGGCTTCTCACTGGCCGATTGCGCTTTCGGCGAGTCAGCCTTCTTTGTCGCCTTCCCCCCTTCGGGTGCATGGTGGCCCTTTGTGTCATGAGGCGCACTCTGGTTTCCCTCCTCGCCTTTTTCCTCCTGCGCAAGCACAGCGACCGGTGCAAGCACTAATCCTAAAGTAAGTAACATAACGATAAACAGCTGGTGTTCTTTCATTGACGCGCCCTTCTCTCACGAGACCCGTTGCCCGTCCTGGGCGTTTAGGGTCCAGTTATAGTCGAGATAATGTAAGTCGCTATCTGTGAGATTCAACATAACCTGTTTTTCTGGGCTGACAAAGCGCCGCACGAACGCCACAACCGACCCGGCGTCGTTGCGAAAGTCTTCAGCGAACCAAGAGAAAATCTTGGAGAGCGCTACGGACTGCGCACCAATATCATTCCGCGCCGGGTCGTTCACAAATGCTTGTGCCGCCTCGTTCAATTGCGTGTCTAAGCGTTCCGGGACATACGCCTCGCGTCGCAGCTTTGGACAACTGCTCGATGCGCAGACGATCGTAAAGTGAATACGGGGGTCGTGAAACTTCGCGCGTAGGATCTGATGTTCAATCTCATCAGGCGTGCGGTCTTTCCCGGCTACATGGACAGTAAACCAGCTAAATAACCGTTTCCGGCCCAGCAGGCTTTCGGCGGAGTATCCTTGTAAGACGCCGCTCACAATCACCGCGTTGTAGGCGTTGATCCAAAATGCTTTCTCTTCGGCTTCACTCATTCCTTCGGTTTGGGTTTGAGCCAACGCGGCCAGATAGGCAGTAAACGCGGCGCTATCGTTGGTTTGTAAATTTTTGTACGCAACTCGCCCGCGGTCATCGACGTAACGAGCGAGCAATGTAGACCAAGGTGTATGATCGATAGCTGCATAACCC
>CAZUFQ010000709.1:0-4228 GCA_964618735.1 uncultured Enterobacteriaceae bacterium | reverse complement strand
GGATCAGTAGCAGACCCATCAGTTGGGGTGGGATGTACGGCTACGCCAATATCCGTGGCAATGATACGGAGCTGATCAATAGCCGCAGGTCGTTGAATATCTGCAGGAATCAAATATGGAGAACGCTTGAGTTCGAGCTTAAGATAGCGGGCGAGTTTCCCTGCGCTCGTGGTTTTTCCAGATCCGTTGAGTCCGACGAGCATAAGGACCGCCGGCGGAGGAGCCGCCAAGTCCAGCTGGGAGCTTTGTCCACCTAATAGCTCTACTAATTCGTTATGAACGATCTTAATGACTTGTTGGCCAGGGGATAAACTGGCTAACACTTCTTGTCCGAGCGCTTGGCCTTTGATGCGTTCAATAAAATCTTTGACTACACGAAAATTCACGTCAGCTTCGAGCAAGGCTAAACGGACTTCGCGTAGAGCTTCGTCGATATTTTTTTCCGTCAACGTGCCATGGCCGCGAAGGCGACGGAAAACTGCGTCAAGTTTTTCACCAAGAGATTCGAACATACTTACTAACTACTACAGCATAAAAATACACAAAGTCATTAGGCTCCCATGAAATATAGAAACCCCTGCGGAAAGTCAATGAATTCGCAGAGGACCTTCCTTGCACGGACGGTGGAAATGGGGTAGCTCTACAAAAGGTGATTCATGGCAAAACGTCGATTTTTTCTAGGAATTCTCTTTGTTATAGGAGCAGTTGCGTACCTTATTTATACCGGCATCCAAGAAACGAGCAACTACTATCTCACGATTGAAGAGTTCTTACCCCAAAAAGAAGCCTTTGCCAATGAAGGCGTGCGCCTCGCCGGTCGCGTCCAGGCGGGCTCTATCCAGTGGGACCCGAAAGCTTTGCGGCTGAGCTTTGTCCTCGGACCCTTTAAAGACCAAGCAGGGGCTGCGGCCCAGACCGTCGGTATTCCTGTCCACTATCAAGGAGTTCTCCCGGATATGTTCGCCGAGGGACGGGATGTCATTGTCGAAGGACAATATTATGCTGAGCAGGCGCTGACAGCAAAAACATTGATGACGAGTTGCCCATCAAAATATGAACCGGAAAAAACCAAGCCGCCAGCCGCGACCGCAAGTCAGACTCGTTCATAACTGCTGTACGCTTATTGCCTCAGCAAAGTTCTCTCTGGACATCAACGTATGACACATCTGGGCTCTCTCGCGTTGTATCTCGCTTTTCTTCTTGCTGTGTACGCAATTGCGACGAGCATTGCAGGAACAGTACTGCGCCGCTCGCACTGGATTGCGAGTGGCGTCCATGCCGCCTACTCAGTCTTCGGTTGTGTGGTCATGGCTGTCATTGCGCTCTTGCACGCCCTACTCACCCGCGATTTCAACCTTGAATATGTCTCTTCGTATTCGAGTTCTACCCTGCCGCTGCAATACACTATCGCCGCGTTGTGGGGCGGCCAAAAAGGGTCGTTGTTGTTTTGGACGTTTATCTTGAATTTGTTTTCTACTATCGTCCATGTCCAAAACCGCACTAGACATCGCGAACTCATGCCCTATGTCACAGCTACCCTGATGACGATCTCCCTCTTCTTCCTAGGGTTACTGTGTTTTGTCACACCGCCATTTGAACGGCTCACGTTTACTCCGCAAGAAGGATCGGATCTGAATCCGTTGTTGCAAAACTACTGGATGACTATTCATCCACCCTCCTTATATCTTGGGTACGTCAGCGCCTCTGTCCCCTTCGCCTTTGCTATGGCTGCGCTCGTTACTGGAAAATTAGGAGACGAGTGGATTCGCACGACGCGCCGGTGGGCGCTGACCTCGTGGTTTTTCTTATCGGTCGGCAATATGCTCGGCGGGCGCTGGGCGTACGAAGTGCTGGGTTGGGGCGGGTATTGGGCGTGGGACCCAGTAGAGAACGCAGCGATCATGCCCTGGTTCACTGCTACGGCGTACCTGCACTCAATCATGATCCAAGAAAAGAAAAACATGTTGAAGGTGTGGAATCTGGCGCTGGTCATTCTGACCTTCTCGCTGACCATCTTCGGCACGTTTCTCACGCGGAGCGGCGTGATTTCCTCAGTCCATTCTTTCACCCAATCAGGGTTAGGTCCCTATTTTATGGCCTTCCTCATTTTGGAGCTGTGCGCTTCCTTGGGACTACTTTTCTACCGCCTCCCCGAACTCAAAAGCGAAAATGAACTCGATTCCATGCTTTCTCGCGAAGCAGCCTTCCTGCTCAACAACTGGGTGCTCGTGGGCTTAGCCTTCGCCACCTTCTGGGGCACGGTTTTCCCCGTGCTCTCCGAATGGGTGCGCGGCGTCAAGATTACCGTGGGCCCGCCGTTTTTTAACAAAGTCAACGGACCGTTGGGAATTCTCCTGCTCTTTCTCACCGGCGTAGGACCAATCATCGCATGGCGGCGCGCCAGCGTTAAAAGTTTGCGACGGAATTTCACTATACCGCTTACGACAGGCGTCATTGCAGGAGCAGTATTCTTCGCGCTTGGGTATCGCAACTATTACGCGATTACCATTCTTTCGCTGGCAGGATTCGTGCTCGGGACAATTTTCTCGGAATACATCCGCGGCGCTCGGACACGGCAGGCCATCCTCCATGAGAGTGCGCCGCAAGCGTTGGGGCGACTCATCAGCAAAAACCCCCGCCGCTACGGCGGCTACATTGTTCATATTGGCGTCGTGTTGATCTTCGTCGGTGTTGCTGGCTCGTCATTCTTTAAGATCGAGCGACAGATTTCTCTCCATCCTGGAGAGACAGTCGAAGCTGGGCGGAATCAGCTCAAGTACACAGGCATTCAGGACAGCGACACTCCGCATACGTTTTCCCAGATTGCAGACGTAGCAGTCTCTCTCGATGGTCAGCCGATCGCTGCGATGCACCCAGAAAAACGATTCTACAAAAGACAACAACAACCGACTACCGAAGTAGCGATTCGCCCGACCTTACGAGATGATCTGTACGTTGTCCTCGGCGGGTACGACGAGGCCTCAGGTCTTGCCACTTTTCAGATTTTTGTGAACCCACTCCAGTCATGGCTTTGGATCGGCGGCATCCTGCTCGTTTTGGGGGCGTGTGTGACAATGATGCCGAATCCAGCAGAACGCCATGCCTTAGCCCTGGCGCGGTCTCAAGCTGAGTTGGCTAGAGACACAGCGACGAACTAAGACGTGAAAACATGAGATCTTTTCACTTACCGGTTCCTGGTTTTTGGTTTCGAGTTTCTGGTTTCTGGTTTCTGATTTCTTGTCTGTTGCCTGTTAGTTTCCACACGAACGCCTTTGCCGCCACCAACCAAGAAGTGGAAGAAGCGCTGACCTGCCAATGCGGTTGCGGCTTAACTGTTCATAGTTGTAACCATCTCCAATGTGGGTTCGCCGTGCCCGCCAAGAAAACGATCGCCGAATTGATTGGACAAGGACAAGGGAAAGAAGCCATCACTGCTTCTTTTGTGTCCCGCTATGGAGAGAAAGTGCTCTCGGCGCCAACGACCACGGGCTTTAACTTAGCTGCGTGGATTACGCCATTTGCAGCGCTCTTGGCTGGCGGCGTCCTTATCGGGTTCATCAGTCTACGCTGGGCGCGACGGAAACAACCCGAAAGCGCCGAGCACCAACCAACCTCATCTATCACTGATCCCTATCGAGAACGTCTCAAGAAAGAATTGGAGTCCTTTGAAGGATAATCTCCTTGTTGACGCAGAGCTGAGCTGACTATGACATTTCTCCTGTACTTAACCGGTCTACTTTTCATCGGTGCGATCGCTTCTTTTGTCGCGTCCCCTCTATTTACGCCAGAAGAAACACAAGCGCCTGCACGAGAAACAGACCCTATGGTCACTCACTGGGAGAAACAAAAGACTGAGGCGTATACCGCTATCAAAGAAGCGGATTTCGACCTGCAGATGGGCAAGCTCACGCAGGAGGACTATAAGTCGCTTCGTGAAAAATATGAAGCCCGCGCTTTAGAAGCCTTAGCGCAATTGGACACACTACACGGCGCGCCCCAGCAACGCGCCGCAGGACATCGCCCGGCAGACGCTGCTACCGAGTCTTGAGGTTGAACGCCTGTGGCCCTTTCTCTCCCGGCTTTACTAGAAACTCCACCTCATCGCCTTCACGGAGATCTTCAAAATACATTTTCGGCGCCAATTTCGAGCGATGAAAAAATACCTCGTCTTTGCCTTCGTCTGGAGTGATGAACCCAAATCCTTTGTCTTTGACAATCTTTTTAATTG
>CAZUFQ010000708.1:0-4229 GCA_964618735.1 uncultured Enterobacteriaceae bacterium | reverse complement strand
CATTAGAGAGTCGTACTATAGCACAGATACAATAGTAAGGAGATGCTGATGAGACGTTTGATAGCAGGCTTGCTGCTCTGTGTGTCGATCATTCCAATCTTCTCCGCGCTCGCCTATGCCGCGTTGAACCAATTGCCGCCCCGAGAGCGGACGCTGTATCAGCAGCAACTCCTGCAATTAGATCGGGTTGCTCGCCGCTTACTGCAGACGATTCCGAAACAAGAGCGTCCACAAGTCCAATTTTCTCTCGATTTCGGCGAAGGATCGATCAACGCCGGGGCAACCTTTGGTGAAGTTATGGTGACCGAAGGCATGATGCAGTTCGTACGCTCGGATGACGAACTGGCGATGATTGTGGGTCACGAGTTGGCGCATATTACTCAAGGCCATGTGACGCGCGGCGCGATGAATAACACGGTCCTTGGTATCGGCGCCGTACTCGCCAATAACGTGGTCCCTAATAGCGGCCAGCTTGCTGGCGTCGTTGGGCAGATGTTCCTGAACCACTTTAATCAGGATCAAGAACGTGAGGCGGACCAAGTAGGCTTGCGCTACGCTTTTGAAGCCGGGTTTGATCCCAACGCCGGCCCACAAGTCATGGAGCGGATGGCGCGCGAAGTGCCGCAGACCGCGTCGGCTGGTTTCTTTTCGTCACATCCAGGCTCTACTGAACGAGCTGAAGCGTTGCGCCGAGAAGCCGCAGCCTTAAGCGGTAGCCAAGAAGAGCATCGTCTCGCACGCGAAGAGACGACGCGCCAAACGGGATTGCAGCGGGACGAGGACGCGTGCCAGCGAGCAAAGACGTATTTTTACCGGGCAAAAGATATGACGGACCTGGATGAGAAAGTGTCCCTCTATCAACGTGGACTGCGGATTTGCCCTCAGAGTCCACGCGCGCATGCTGAGTTGGCAGATGTGTATGCTGATCTAGGGGAAACACGCGAAGCGGTGGACGAACTGCGGGAAGCGCTCCGCTACGATCCCGACTATCCCGGAGCACGCAACCGTCTCCAAGCGCTACGAACTCGCTGAGCAAGCCCTTTCGCGCCTCGCCCAGTTCAAGACTCCTTACTGGAATCGTTTGCTCTTCGTTCCGCGATGATTGCGCCCACCATCGCCGAGAGGGAGGGAGTAGACTTTTCCTCGTCGGTCTTGGCTGGTGAGACGATCACACGAAACAGACTCGATTCCCTCTGAAAGAATCCTTCCGTGTGATAGGACTCGCGCAGATGCAAATGCACATAGTCGAGATGGTGACAGACTTCGTGCAGAAGCGTACGCAGGAACGTGCGGAACGCCACGACTTGGCCGCGTTTGGCCGTACGCATCCACACCTGAATCGAATCGTCACGACTGCCCCCGTTGTATTGCGTATAGAGTCCGTGCAGTTCACCGCGCCGGTTGGAGGGGCGCACCCCCTGCACCTGGACGCGAACGGTGCGCACGCCCAGCCGCCAACAAATCTGGTTCACAATCGTTTGCGCAAGCAGCTCGACTCGCGGATGATCGTCCTGGCTAAGCGCCGCATCCAAGGCTTGAGTCGCCTCAAAGAGTTGCGGGGTCGGAGTGAGCGGAATCGCAGCAATAGCGGCGCTTCGATCATAAATTCTCTGTTGTAAAGGAGTTAAACGGGATCGCCAATTCCGCATCGTGCGCCTCGCTTGCTGCGTTATTGTGGCTGGAAATTGTAACGACAGCAAGACGCTCGAGCCCGGCTTCTTTACTTTTAGCCGCCGCATCGCATAGACTGTGGCGCAGCGCTTGGGACAGAAAGGACGCCAGTCAATGCTGCAATCGCGATTCCTTATAGGAAGTCTCCTCGTGCTGACGTTCGTGCTCAGCAATCAAGGTTGGGCCGACGAATATGTCAATTTTCTAGCCAAACAGCAGGTGGGCCAGGAAATGAGGGTCACCGGTGGATTTCGGCGTTTCTCTGACAAGAAGCATTTTTTTCATCGGAATGACAAAACTGGCGAAGTCGAAGACTTCGACTTCTTTGGTATGACGCTAGTGCCGACTATGCTCATCGGCAATGGGTCGTTATCGCTGCGAGCCAACGCCAGCAATTTCCTGTTGGTCCTCTACCCTGACGAGGAAATGGTCAAGGATCTGCCCGAGCAAGGAAAAGAGTTGTGGTTCACCGGCACCCTCATCGGCTTCCAGTTTGGGGTTAGTGGAATCATCACGAGCCCCTTCAGCGGGGGAGGTCCGTATCTGCTTCTCAAGCGCTTCTCTATGGTCCCGCCGCCGGAAACGTCTCTAGAAGATCAAAACAAGTTAACGCCTGTGCAATGAGCCTTTCACGGAGTGGAGACTCTTGAGATGCAAAGCGCAGGGTCGGGCGTTCGGGGTCGTGTAGGGGCGCACCTATGTGTGCGCCCGGTTTTAATAGGCCGATACATAGGTCGCCCCCTACAGAGAGAAGCCTATCGTCGGCTGTGTTCGCGTACTTGAGGCCAGTCGTTTCTGCTCCTGCGCTTGACAATTCTCTTCCAGCTCCCTATTAAACCGTTCGTTACTCCGGTTGGGTCCCGCGCGAGCGGGCGAAGAGGGAAAGGGGTGAAATCCCCCTGCTGCCCCGCAACTGTGAGAGGGGACGAAAGCCGCATACGCCACTGGCTCTGCTGGGAAGGCGCGGCGAATAGGATGATCCTCAAGCCAGGAGACCTACCCCGCCGGTCAGAAAAGGCAGCCTTCCGCGGGGGAGGTCCCAGCGCCACGCTTCGTCTCCTTGGCTTTTCTCGTTGCGCTTGATCTCTCCCCTCTGCTGGGGCGTGTTCAGGCGCGGGTCATCACTCCTCGGTGCTTTTCTCTTGGCTGTCTTTGTTGGTCTGTCGCAAGAGCCTTGGCTACGGGGCTCTGCAAAGATATGTTTTTGATCCGCGCAGAAAAGGATCTGAGTTATGCGTCGGGGATACCTATCCTTCTTTCTGCTCGCTAGCTTTGGTTTTCATGTTTCCTGCGTGCTCGCGCAAGAAGCCCAGAAGCAAGATGAACAACCAAACCAAACGCCGCCTCCTCAGCAACAAAACGTTTCTCAGATGAAGCCAGTGGTGGTGACCGCCACGCGCATGGAAACGCCCCTACAAGAAACCGCTGCGTCAATCACCGTTATCGGGGAAGAAGAAATCCGCTGGCAGCAAGCGACAACCGTCGCCGATGCGCTGCGCAATGTGCCAGGTCTCAACATAGAACAAAGCGGCTCACGAGGAACAACCACCGGTATCTTTCTGCGTGGAACAGAAACCGATCAGACCCTGGTGCTCATTGACGGCGTCGAGGTCAACAGCGTCACCCTCGGTTCGGCGGATTTCAGCAACCTCACGAGTGAGAACATTGGCCGCATTGAAGTGCTGCGTGGCGGCGGGGGTACGCTCTATGGCTCTCAAGCCGTGGGTGGCGTGATCAATATTTTGAGCAAACGAGGAGAGGGTCCGCTGACCGCCAGTATCTCCAGCGAAGGCGGCAATGGCGGCACTTCGAGAGAGGTGCTCTCATTTTCAGGGTCGCAGGGTATCGTCGGGTTCTCCGGGGCGGTCGCAAATATTGATACCAGTGGATTTCGCCTCTTCAATGACGGACACCGCAATTTTACCACCAACCTTCGTCTCGATATGAATTTGCTTCCGCAAGGCGTCCTGCGGGGGTTTTTCCGGTACGGAGACGCAAAGGTCGGGTTGTTTAACAACAAAAATTATCTCGGCCTTCCCGACCCCAACGCCCGCCAGCTCGAAAATTTTGTCTTGGCGAAAGGAGAATGGGAACAGACGATTGGCGACTCTTTCAACTACCGCATCGCTGGCGCGTATGTAAAAGACAACCAGCGGTTCTTCGACGAACCGGACCAGTTTGATCCGTTCGGCTCGGGTATTTCACGTATTCCGGTGGAACTCAAAACCGGCGAAGCGCAAGCGAACTATTCGTGGCGGGACATCAGCATCACCACCGCAGGCTTCGAATTCAAGGATCGCTCGGCGGATGTCCGCTCAAATTTCGGTGGGTTTCGGACTGAGTATCGCAAAAACCGCAACAATTTTGCTTACTATCTCCAAGAGCGGCTACGGCTGCTCGATGAACGTCTGTTTCTCACTGCGGGCTTCCGCGTCGATGATAACCAGGATTTTGGTACGCATGTGACGCCCTCATGGTCCATCGCCTATCTGATCCCCCAGACGGGCACCAAACTCAAAGGCAGTTACGCTGAAGGGTTCCGCGCCCCGAACTTCAAC
>CAZUFQ010000707.1:0-4231 GCA_964618735.1 uncultured Enterobacteriaceae bacterium | reverse complement strand
GGACGCCAGGGAATACTTGGAACGTAGCATTGAACGTTAGGATATGCGGCAACATGCCGCTCATATTTTTCTTTATGGACAAGATCCCGGTGTGGTTAGCCTTGCTCACAACGCCAGAACTCTATGCCTGATGGGCTACCTTGATCAGGCGCGCCAGCAAGCTGATGAGGCAATTCGCCTCGCAAGACAAATTGTCCATCCATTTAGCCTTGCACTCGCGCACTATCACGCGGCAGTGGTGCACCATACCTGTCGGGATCTCCAACGCAGCCAGGAAATGACGGAGGTGGCAATCGCTCTTTGCACGAAGCACGCCTTCCCGTATTGGCTTTCCTCGGCGCAAGTGCTGAAAGGCTGGGTCCTGACACAACAAGGACAGCCTGATGTTGGGATAGCACTCATGCTTGAAGGACTCGCTGCTTATCAAGCCACAGGCGCGGAGCTTAATCGCCCCTATTCGCTCACGTTGCTTGGCGAAGCACATCGCGCCCTCGGCAAAGCCGCAGAAGGACTGACGCTTCTGAGCGAAGCGCTGCAAGACTCGGCGAGAAACGCTGGATATTTTTATCAGGCGGAAATGTATCGCTTACAAGGCGAACTTCTCTTGAATGCGGAACGCGGACTGCAGAATAATGAACGGAAGACCAATAGAGAAGAGCAGAGGCCTGTCCCCATTCATCATTCATCGTTTAGCGTTCATCGCTACGAAGAAGCCGAAGCTTGCTTCCTCAAAGCCATCGACATCGCGCGCAAACAGCAAGCCAAATCCTGCGAACTTCGAGCAACAATGAGTCTTAGTCATCTCTGGCGTCGCCAGGGGAAAACGCAAGAGGCAAGAGCCCAGCTCACTCCTCTCTATGCCTGGTTCACTGAAGGTCTGGACAGTTTAGATCTCCAGGAAGCAAAAACGCTCCTTGATGAACTTGGTTAATAAGAAGAAGAGTACAGTCTACAATTGTTCCGTCTCAATCGATTGCCCAGCTTGCGAGGCTTCCATATTAGCAGGAACCAGACTGGTCGGCCATAAAGGCAGACGTGCACGCACCAGCGCGATGAGACCGGCAATGATAACAGGAATTAACTGAGTCAAGTGAGCAATGATTGAAAATCCTAAAGCTTCGGCTTTTGGCACAGAAAAGAATGAGAGCGCCAGCACCACGGCATACTGATAGGTTCCAACAAACCCTGGCGCCGCTGGGACAGCCGCCGCAAATACGGTAAAGACCGTCACTAATAGCGCGGCGGTAAATGGTAAAGCAAATCCACACGCACGTAACAATACCCAGTAATATCCCACTAACATAAACCAGACCACAAAAGACAAAAACAGCACCAAAAGCAAGGCAGGAAAGCTTCGCAGGGAGTGGAGACCACTAACCACACGCTCGGCTAAACCGGCAAAGTGCGCCGGGAGCCACGAAAAATGGCGCTCCTCGCTGCGGGCAAGCCAGCTTCCTCCTACCAGTACTGCAACGCTAGCAATAAGCACAGCCATGTTCGTGCGGGCCACCCAATGTGGCAACGAAAACTGAGAAAAGGTAACAATTGTTACAATGCCAATGGCAACCGTATCCCATACACGTTCCAGCATGGATGTCGCCAGCGCCGCGCTGATAGGCACCACGGTCAAATGAGCCAGCGCATACGCACGTACGACTTCTCCTACGCGAAACGGGAGAAGATCGTTCGCCATGAACCCAATCACGGACGCAGACCAAAACGGCCGCAGTGGGAGAATAGCGATCGGTTCGACCAGCTGCTGCCATCGATAGGCGCGGATCAGAAACATCAGGGTGAGAAAACCAAGCGCCGGCAGCAAGAGTAAGAGGTTGGTGCGACGTAAAGCCTCACCAACAGCAGACCATTCGATACCATGAACGACAATTGCGATACAGACGATACTGATACCCATCCCAATCAGTACTTTGGGATCTTTCATACCCTTCACTCCTCCACCCCCAAAGCACACCAAACTTGTCTACTTCCCGAATGAGGCTTGCAGATTGCCACGGTCGTCATCAGCGGATTTTCCCTTCGATAAATGGCACTTCGAATACTTTTTCGTGGTTGATCGGTCCGTGCCCAAAGTATCCGTCTTCGCCAAATAGTTCGCCATGATCCGCCGTCACGGTAATATACGTGTTAGGCGGAACGAGATCAAATAATTGGGCAAAAACACGGTCAAGATAGCGCACGGCCTCAACCTGACGGACCCGGAGTCGATCGAGTTTCTCTTGGTCGAAAAACTGCAGGTCAGGCTCTTTGCTTTCCACCAGTTTCCCTCCCACTACGAGATCATCCATGTGCTTGAATACACCATGCACTCCATGAATCTTCGGCCAGGTATTTTCCGGCTCGTCCGGCAACGCATAAGGATAATGGGTTTCCCCCACATTGAGCAAATAAAATGAGGGACGATCCGTAGAGAAGGTCATCCGATCAAGCATAGCGGCCATATCATTATGTTTCGGCATGAGGAGAAAAGAATCAAAATCTTTATTGAGCAATGTGGCGGGATTCAACACTGGCAGTGAGACCATCGCATGGGTGGCATACCCCAATTTATGTTTCAGCACGGTTGGCAAAAACAGCTGCGGCACTAGATTTTTGAACTCAAAATTTTCTGCGCCTAATCGTTCATTATATTTGAGAAAATCGCGCTTATAGTACTCAGATGCGTACACATGCGTCGGACTGGAATGCGGTAGTAAACCCATCAACAGATTGTAGTGCGAAGGAGCGGTCCACGAAGCGTAACTCCAACGGCGTTCGACCGTGCCCAAGCGGTTTAGTGTTGCTGGAGCCGCCTCCAAGAACGTATCGAAGCGACAGCTGTCAAGCACCACAACAATGTAGTTGTTGAGGGTGTTTGCCGAGCGCTGAAGCGTCGTGTGAGGTTCGACTCTTGGCTGGGAGGTTGAGGATACTGCGGCATTCGTCTGGGGAGAGCGCTCAACCTTGTGCGCACGCCCCAAAATTCTCTGCAAAATACTCACTCGGATTTGCCTCAAGAAATGACGCGCCCGGGGAGACTCGAACTCCCAACCTACGGGTTCGAAGCCCGGCGCTCTATCCTATTGAGCTACAGGCGCGTAAGGAAAAACAAGGACTTAGGAGGTTTTGGTCTCGGGTATGCAATTGAGTAGAAACCGAGTGGAAATTTTTCGTTCCATCAACGTACCATTTTCTTCCGGCGTTCATCCAGTACTACAGCCTTAATGTCATCCCCGCTCGGGTTGTTGTGCCGTTGGAAGACAGCAAAAGTCTTATGGCTAGTAATGGCCATAATCCGCTTGTAGTCCTACCCTTCCCGAACCTTTCGGGTCACAAAGGTATGATGGAGGTCATGAAAGCGCAAGTCCACCAATCCTGCTTTCCGGCACGCACTCTTAAACGCCGTTTTCCAACCTGTTGTCATCGGTTTGCCCTTCCAGATAAACATGCGTCCATCAAACAGAGCGACCTTTCCTTCACTCTGTTCCTTACAAGACAAGGAAACGTTCGTCCCCTTGCCTTTAATATCATGATAGCGTACAGACTTACCGCTCATCCTTAGATTCTAACCCGCGCAAAGAAGGAGGAAGACTATGAAAATCGCGATTTCTGCTGTTGCCCTGCTGACGTCTCTCGTGACCATGACTGCAAGTGCAACCTTTGCCGCCACGCCTTGTGACGACTTACTCGACAACAATGTATATCGCTGTCGCATTAAGGCCGATTTTTTACCTGATCCTTTTGAGGACTGTTTCCGATTTACTTCGCCTGGCGTTCAATCCGAAGATTTTGATCTCTTTGTGGACGGGCTCGGGATAGTGCAAGGATGTGACTGTAGCGCGACTGGCAGCTTTGGCAAGCCGAAGTTTGGGGCGGCAAAAGAATTTCACTGTGTTACGACCGCGACGGGGGGCTATGGCATTGCGTTTCGAGGGACGGCCTCTGGCGCCAAGATTAAGGATGGACGCATCATAGACGAGTTTGGAGCCTCGTATGTGTACGAATGCGAGCGCGACCCCGAGTGCCTCAGACCTGCGGCAGCCAGCGCGCGTGGCGCTCGATATGGCCAGTAAGCAAAAGCGAAGAAAAAGGGTGATGGGTGAGACGTCACGTAGAATTGACTAGCGCAATGCACCTGTCGATTCTGCCGTCACCGTCCTTCTGCCGGGCGCAGCTTAGGTTCATATAACTCAATCATACCACTTTCCAACTTGTCACCCCTCTCTTGCCAGTGGAT
>CAZUFQ010000706.1:0-4238 GCA_964618735.1 uncultured Enterobacteriaceae bacterium | reverse complement strand
CAGTAAATGCCGCCGAGTTGCTTGACACCGTGCTGTTGGTCAGCGTCAGGCCGCCGCCAGAGTTCTCTATGCCACCACCAGTAAATGCCGCCGAGTTGCTTGACACCGTGCTGTTGGTCAGCGTCAGGCCGCCACTGCTATCTATGCCACCACCAACGTATCCCGCCAAGTTGCCGGACACCGTGCTGTTGGTCAGGGTCAGGCCGCCGAAATTAAGGACGGCGCCGCCAAAACAGTGGAGGTAACGATACCCACAATAACTTGGGGCATTGCTTATCCCTCCACTCAACGTCGTGTCTTGCAGGGTCAGATCCCCAGTATTGCTCACCTCGACTAAACGGAACTCCGGCGCCCCACTGTCCCGGTGAATCGTGTGCCCTTGCCCCGCAATGGTGATTGAGCTCGTGATCACCGGTAACCCGTTCAGGCCGGAGAAGGTGTAAGGCAACCCGGTATTATCCACCGCTATCAGCGTAATGTCCGCGGTGAGCGTGATGGTGTCCGCCTCTACCGTACCATTGGCCGTAGTGATTGCGGTCACTAACTCTGCAGCCGTGCCAGCGGTGAAATTCGCGGCCTCACTGACTAGTGGTTGTACCGTCAGCAGTAACGCCACGCCTGCCAAGGAGGCCCCCCACTGGCGTTGGAGCGTTTTCCGCACCCGCCGCGGCAAGGCGCGTAACTGCCGGTACAGAGTCGCGAAGCGCGGCAGCAACTCGTGCCGGTGGTGGAGTAACTGCATCCGCAATCCCCGCCGCGCTCCCGTCGCGGCCAATTGCCCGCGCCACGCCCTAAGAGCCGCACTATCCACCGATGAACGAATGGAGCCCATGGGTCCTCCCTTTTTGCCAACAACTCCAGAAATACAGAAGCGCGACAGTCCCTGTCGTGTTATGAGCGCAAGGCACTATAGGAGGGAGAAGAACGATTTGTCAAGAAAAAATCGTATACCTTGGCAAGGGAGCCTGGTGAGATTGATGGAAACCGCACTCACCGCCGGCGTGCGCTGGGGCAAAGAGTCGACACGGCGCTATCTGGCACGGCAAACTCTAGATAGCAATCCTCTCAATGGAGCCGTTAGGAAGATGTGAGTGTAATCGACCGTCGCTCCATGGGGCGCGGCCTCCCCACTAGAGCTGGGGAGGCGGAGACTCTTCAAGCTTTGCCGGGAATCACGTCGAAATGGATCTGTATCCGTTCCGGATAACGATTCACAAGACGGAAAAGACGACCCATTTCTTCCTTTGTCAAATTGGCTCGCAGCTCTAAAAGAATTTGGCGGGGGACATGGATATAGAGCTGGGGCAAGTGCTGAAACGCTTTCATGCACGCTGACCGATCGGGATCTTCTCGCAGACCGAAAATCCAAATGTTCGTATCCACAACACAACCCAGCTATGCGCCATAGTCATGGACGGCGATTTCTTCGCGAATGATCTCCATCTCGGCCAGAACCTCTTCAGCCCTTTGATCTAACTTGCCTGCATGCGCTAAGCGCTCTTGGTACTGTCGTGCAAGTGTTGCTAGCTCATGCTGGAAGGACAGCTCAACGACCTTCTTGAACAAGGCTTCTTGTTCCGCATGCTCAAGGGCGGCAATCTGCTCAGCGAGTTGGTTGATGTTCAAGGATATTGTGTGCTTTCTCCACTAAGGAAAGTTGAGTGCTGAAAGTCATCAATTAAGAATCCCCCGTTTTGACAGGCAAGGGTAAACCAGCCAACGATTCAAGACGTTGCGGATCGGTGCGTTCCGTGTACAGTAGTGCAGGTCCAAATGCGTCGCGCACCCGAGATGAAAAGTTCAGGACATCCATTGTAATCACTTGGTGGGTTTGCGGGTCGTAACGGACCCATACCTCATCCGCTGCTTCCTCTGCTAACGCGGGCTGAGGCGTTTTAGTGAACCGGAAAGTAAGAATGTCGCCCTGAGCATCGTACTGAACGCCAATCTCTAGGGAATTTTCTCTGTTTTCGGCCATAACTGTACTCCTCGAGAATAAATAGATCGGCTCAAGTAGATGGTGCTGACATAACCTCGTCGGCCAGTTGGTTCTTGGACATACTTTACGATAACTACTATATGTTTGCCAGCAAAATCATCTCGTCCGGCTCCGATTCGGTAGAAGACACGTGATCGCTCATCTCTTGCACTTTGGAAGACCAAGGCAGGGGCTTTGATAGCATCTTGAATATCTTCCAAGTAATCTCGAATTTCCGGATGGATCCCTGGTTCACCATTTCCAGCCTTGGCTTGCCAGGTCACTCGACTCAGAACGACATGCGCTCCTTCATAATCGAGCAATTCAAATATCCACTCCGGCTGATCAGCCATTTCTTATTTCTATCTTTTTCATGCCTCTTCTTCTACTCTACTCGCGACAAGTAAGTCAGCAGCAGCAATCTGCTCCTCCAGCAATCGCCGCATCATCTGATCACCGATACTTTTCCCGCCCCAGAGCAACATCGCCACGGCGAAATCATGTGACGAAAGTTGTTGCTGCATTTGTATCGCAAAGTCTTTGCGCGAAAGGGCGCGATGCCGCTCGACCTCCTGCCGCAACACGTCTTCTCGCTCTTGCACGGCGTACACCCAACGAAACAAGTTGGTAATGAACGGCATGGCCCACATGACGATCTCTTCGTCAAACTCACGGCTCAGATTCTCCACCAATCCCGCTTCGGTAGGCCGCCCGGCCTGAAGCCACATGTCCACGAGTTTCCCAGCGCTCATGCTGTACTTAAAGGCATGCTTAGTGAGATACGGCGTGCACTTTACTTTGACAAGCGTTTGTTCATCGTGTACGCGCACGACATAGCCTTCTCGTTGCGTGTCTTGCGCAAGACTCTCGTACAACGACGCCCAACCAGCTTGATCAAGATGAAAGAACTCGACTAATGGCGCGCCTAAATCAGCAGCGATGGCCTGGAGCTCGCGTAGCCGTAAATAGCGCAAGGTCTGATGCGAAATGCCGCCGACCAGAATCAGGTCCGGCTGCTCGTACTTCATAATGATGACATTGGCAGGACTCACCCACTCCAACAACAAGCTGTGCTCCGGCAAGTACGACGGGTCCAATAGCCGCGGATACCGCGCGGCGCACTCAGCGACTTCAACGGCGTTGACCTGATGCTCATACCCAAACGAGCCACGCGTACGTAAAAGCACTCGCTCTCGATAAATCGAACGCACGAGCAGACTCCCATCCATTTTTACTGTCGCTATAGCGTCGTTGGCTAAACATGCTTGAATGACGTCAGCAACCTCGACACGGAGCCCCTCAGGTCCCTGACCGAGATTCATGAATTTCTTGAATCCCTGCGAGACCACTTCTCCAGTCAACGTCTCCACACGAGAGCGATACTGTACGTTCTCCGGAGTCCACACATGGTCCGCCAACGCAGACGACTTCTTGGGAACGATCAGCCGCAGCCCTTCGCGTTCCTGTATGAGGAAATGTTCGGGATCAATCAGGATTTTTGTCATGATTTTTTCATTGTAAGGAAATTGTGTAACCTTTTCCTCTCCGGCGAGCAAACTGCACCACTCCCGAAAAAGCGCGGGGCTTGCATTAGCGTCAGTCCTCCCCCACAGTGCCAAATGAAAGGAGAAGCCTATGCTTCCGATTCGCGGTCTGTACGAAGTTGCTCTAAAAGTTAAACACCTTCCTACTGCCGAGGCTTTCTATCGCAACGTGCTCGGTTTACAAGTCGGGCTGCGTGACGAGAAGAGGAACTGGGTGTTTTTACGCGTCGGCGGCGAAGCTGGTATGATCGTCTTACAAGAGGAGCAAGGACAGTGGCCCATCCAACATGCGGCGTTCACTGTCGACGAACAGGGCATGGAAGAAGCGATCACGAGGTTACAAGCACATGGAGTAAAGCTTGATGGGCCTTATGTGCACGAGTGGATGCCAGCCAAGTCACTGTATTTTGCGGACCCAGACGGCAATGACCTGGAGCTGTGCGCTCCTTTAAAAAGAAACTAAAAGAAGGGAGCGCAAAACGTTGTCGCATATGGCGGACGCGAACGAAATTCTTTCCTTTTGGTTTGGTCGATTGCAGGACAACGTTCAGTATTACGACGAGCGCAGCCGTTTGTGGTTTGGCGCCAACCCGGCTACTGATCAAGCCATCAAAGACCGCTTCTTCACCGACTACCAACAGGCGACAGAGAATAAACTAGCGCACTGGCAAGCAACTCCTCGCACAGCTCTCGCGCTCATTCTGCTATACGACCAG
>CAZUFQ010000705.1:0-4242 GCA_964618735.1 uncultured Enterobacteriaceae bacterium | reverse complement strand
TTCTTTTGCGGTCAGGCCAGACAGCTCATATCGCACCGCCCGTCCACCAAGAAGATTCGCTTGACCACGTTTTACTTTGCGAGCGCTTGATCCACACAGGGCGAACTGCATACCGCGATTCTCATGGATCCAGTGCACTTCATCAAGCAGTTGAGGGACTTTTTGCACCTCATCGATAACGATTTGCCTATGTTGATGAGCAGCACCGTCAACTGTGAGTTCAGCTCGTAACAACTCTGGATTCTGGAGATAACGGCGATATTCTTCGGCCTTGAGCAGATCAATCCACAAGGCCTCTGGGTACGTTGCCCGCAACAGCGTAGTTTTTCCAGTCTGGCGAGGTCCCCAAAGGAAGAACGTTTCCGTTCCAGCAGCGGGCAAGTGTAGTGAGCGCGCGAACATGCACTTTAAATTATCATGATAAATTAAAGTTGCAATTTAAATTATCCTTTTCATGGAAGACGCAACAACCGGCGCGCATTGCCGCTGAGGATGGCGGACTCCGTCTCAGCCGGCAATCCTAACGCCTTTACTTCCTCTACCGGATGCATAATCCCCGCCGGTAACGGGTAATCAGTCCCAATCACGAGGCGCTCAGCTCCGTAGGTGTTGGCCAAGTAATGCAACATCGCAGGATTGAAGGCAATGGTGTCGAAGCAAAACTGGTTGACATAGGAAGAAGGCGGACGCGGAATGGCGGAGCGACAGTCTGGGATGCGCTCGAATCCCATATCGAGCCGCCCCAACATGCTGGGCAGCGCGCCGCCTGCATGATAGAGCACCACGCGCAGATTGGGATGTCGCTCCAACACGCCGCCATAAATCAGCACAGCCGCAGCTAGACCCGTGTCAAAGAGATTCCCGGCAAGAACCCCAAGTCCATAACGAGCCAGCATCCCTCTTGGCGCCGCCTCAAAGGGATGAATGCAAACCACCATCTGCAGAGCTTCAGCGGTTTCCCAGAACACGGCGAACTGGGGCTCATCGAGCCCTTGGTCCTGAATGCGAGGAGGAATCTCCACGCCGCGCAAACCGAGCTTGGCGGCGCGTTCTAATTCACGGGCCGCGGTAGGTGGATCTTGCAGCGGTGTGGACGCGAGCGGCATGAAGCGATCAGACAAACGCTGACCAATCGCAGCTAAAGCATCGTTGTTTACTTGTGCAATCGCAAGACCCAAATCCGGAGCGACCTCTGGATACATGAGAAAAGGCACGCACGATACGGCTTGTGTACCAATGCCTTCTGCCTCCATATCCGGCAGACGCGCTTCTGGACGCGAGATCTTGTCATTGTATGGCCGCCGTGAAGACTCCTGAATGATGAAGAAACGCTGCCCATCTTGTTCGATCAGGCGTGTGGCGTATTTTTCTCCTTCACGTTTGAGGAAGTCCGCCACCTCCGGCGCGATAAGATGATTATGCATGTCGATAGCGTGCATCTGGCTCGCTCCCTGCGGTCGCTCTTTGTGGCATATAGCTCGTTCGCTGCGCTCACTCTATGGCAGATGGCTCACTCGCTTCGCTCGTTCTATGGTAGGACAGCTTTTGCCATTAGCTATCAAGCGAGTGTAACGAGCGAGCTATAAAGCGAACGTAGTGAGCGGGCTATACGCCATATGCTAGTTTACAAAATAATACTCACCTTCCCCTGTGGGCGTAGAGAATCCAAATCCAGAATGGCCCGACGCTCGCGAATCTTGAGTGCGCCGTCTTTATAGATGAGGATGTATTCGTACCGTCCCACATACGTATCGAACTGTTCCATGCGGGTGCGATACACAGCGAAGTTTGCCGTCACGCGAATGGTCGCGCCTTCGATGCTACGAAGGCGCACGTTGCTAATAAGACGGCGCGTCCGCGAATGCGGGTGCTCCGCATGGGCGAACCGCCCCAGCAATTGCTTCACTCGCGAACGCAGCCGAACGATATCATCGGAAACGATAAACAGGGTGTTATGAGGGTCTCCTTCCGGCGCATCGGTTGACGGCACGTAATACGCAGCGTCGTCAGTCATGAGTTGCAACCATTCTTCCAGCCGCCATTCGTCGAGTAAAGCCGCCTCTTCATAGAGAAAGTCTTCAATCTGTTGGCGAGTGATGGAGATTGTAGCCTCGATGGTCATAGTTTCTGGTTTCTGGTTGCGAGTTTCTAGTTGCTAGTTTTCCGCCTCGCTCTTCCATGCTTATGCCGCCCGTGGGGCTGTCATTTTCTCGGGTCTGCCGGTAATCAGTTCATGCCACCGTTGCCAAAAAGCGCGCATCTGTAATTCGTCAGTGGTGACAGGTTCAGCGCGATTCATCCCTCGTGAAATGTCGGACCACATCACTTCACGATTCGCAAAACCCTTCTGGCAGGATTCCAGCATCTCAACATCATCGGGCGTCGCAAAACCACCGGGCCCCAGAAACGTCAAGAAATTATCAAGCCGCAAGGAGCGATCTTCCGGGCTTTCGTCTTGCGGCGCGAGGGCCCATGCGCTCACTTCCATATAATCCGGAGCGACGGGATAGTAGGTCCGCACCGTCACGGCCATGATGTCATTGATGATGAGGTTGGGAAAAATCTGCAGATTGCGGCTCGTTTGCGCGACACGGTACGCCCATTCTTTACCGTGCTGCTCTTCTAACCGCTGTTGGATCGCCGCGAGGTGCGCTTTCTTCTCTTCGCCAAAGTATGGCGCCCATTTCGCCACGAGCCGGCCCCAGGGAGGTTCATATTCGATGACGGAGTGTCCGTTCCCGAGACTCTTGGCCACTCCGCGTAGACGGGTAACTGTCGACAAGTCCATGCCGCCAATCTCGGCTAAAAAAGACATATACCGTTGATGAGTCGGCAAGCCGTGGTAACCGTCGATGCTGTTCTCGACTAATAACTTCCAGTTAGCGCGAATGCTGTAGAGTTGTGAGCCCTGAACGATCTCCATCCCGACGGCAGACTGATCACAGACCAGATCAATGTACTCTTTCGCGCCGGCCAGATAATCGACCAGCGTCTCCGCCCCAGCATTGAAGTTGACAAAGACAAGCCCACGGTAACTCTCGACACGCGGCGGCGTTCCTAACGCAAATTCTTTTCGGTCAAAAGAGGGGCTGTAGGCGTCTTCGCCTGGCACCCCCACTAGCTCGCCACAATTATTGAAGGTCCACGCATGATAGGGACATTGAAACGTCCGCGTAGCGCCAGTCTGTTCGCGACAGACAAGCGCGCCGCGATGGGTGCAGGTATTGAGCAAGACCCGCATTTGCCCATCGTCTCCTCGAACGAGAATGATAGGGCGACCAGCCACTCGACGAGAACGGAAGTCTCCAGGGTGAGGAATCTCAGACTCGTGCCCCGCATAGATCCAACATTTGGCGAAGATGCGCTCTCGTTCACAATCAAGAATTTCCTGGCTGAAGAATGCTTGACGATTAACGCGAAACAGACCGTCTTGCTGGTTGTCAATAATTAAACCTTCAAGCAAACTGGTGTCCATAGTGCGCCTCGCTCAGTCCTTATTAGTCAGTCCTCAGTCCTAAACTCTCGTCACTCGCTACTTGTTACTCATCACTGTTCCGGCGTCCACGCCCAGTAGCGCGCGATCGTACCGGCATCTACTCGCAAATCCATTCCGGTAATCATCTCCGCCTCATCGGAGGCAAGAAACGCGATGGCCTTGGCGTAATGGTTGGGGCTAGGCAACTTTCGCATAGGAGCGCCTTTGCGAAACGGCTCGAACATCTGCACGATGCGTTGGTCGCCGGGGTCGCGTCCCCAACGCTCCGCCCGTTCCAGACCTTCGCGCGGATCGGTCGCCGTCGGTGTCAGGCTGTTGACGCGAATGCCATAGTCCACCAGCTCCATCGCCACGGACCGGGTGAAATTCAAGAGACCGCTCTTGCCCGTACAGTACCCCACGTTTCGCGGTTGTCCCTGATGCCCAGCCGTCGAGATGATGTTAATAATGTTGCCATGTCGTTTCTGGTTGATCATCAACTGCGCGACGTATTTCGTGAACAAAAAGGTCCCGGTGAGGATAATGGATGTTTGTCGGGTCCATTCCTCTAGCGACATATCCAGGACGCCTTTTTGGTTAAAGATGACTGCACTGTTGACGAGAAGATCTACTCCGCCAAACGCTTCGGTTGCGCGATCGACAGTCGCCTTGACCTGCGCCTCGTTCGTCACGTCACAGACAACGCCAACAGCCTGACCGCCGCGCGAAGTAATCGCCGCTGCGCACTGATTGGCGTTGTCCGGCAA
>CAZUFQ010000704.1:0-4242 GCA_964618735.1 uncultured Enterobacteriaceae bacterium | reverse complement strand
AAGGCCGGTAAAGTTGCTGATTTCAACTCTGCCTGTTTAATTGGCTTCAAGAGATAGACGGCAATGCCTAACTCGCGGCAGCGGGCAAGATCTCTCGCATAACTTCCGGATGTCAACATGAGAATGGTAGCGCCGGCTAAGTCCGGGTTCTGTGTGATCTGCTCGGCCAGGGTAAAGCCATCCATCTCCGGCATATGCCCGTCGAGCAGGACCAGAGAGATCGGTGTTCCAGCAGCCGTGGCCTGTCGCAGGACCGCGAGCGCGGCTGGTCCGCTATCAACTACGATGGGTTGCATCTGCCAGTGGGTGAGCAGTTCCGCAAGGACCCGTCGATTGGTCGCATTGTCATCGACGACCAGCACAGGGAGCCCTGGCAAGATGGTCAGCGCTGCTGGCAGTGACTGCACGAATGGTTCGTGTCGCACGCCCAGTCTGACCGTGAAATGGAAGGTGCTGCCCTGTCCCACCTCACTCTCCACCCAAATCCGGCCTTCTATCAGTGCTACTAACTGAGAGGAGATTGCCAGCCCCAGCCCGGTGCCACCGTACTTGCGCGTCGTCGAGCCGTCAGCCTGGGCAAAGGGCGCGAAGATGTGCTGCTGCTTCTCTGGAGAGATACCAATTCCTGTATCCCGGACCGCAACGTGTAAACTGACTTCCTCCTCGGTCTGTTCCTTGACCTCCACCTCCACTAGTACTTCCCCACACTCGGTGAACTTAATGGCATTGCCGATCAAATTGACGATTACTTGGCGCAGCCGGCCTGGATCTCCTACGACCGTGTCAGGCGCCCCGGTTCGTACATGGCAAAGGAGTTCCAGACCCTTCTGATGAGCGCGCAGAGCCAGGGTCCGCACCGTTTCTTCCAGGCAGTCCCGCAGAGGAAAAGCAATAGGCTCAAGGGTGAGCTTACCAGCTTCAATCTTGGAGAAGTCGAGGATGTCATTAAGCACAGTGAGCAAGGACTCGGCGGATGTTTTCACCATCCCCAGATAGTCTCGTTGCTCAGGAGTCAGGGGGGTCTGGAGGGCGAGGTCGGTCATGCCCAGGATGCCATTCATGGGGGTGCGGATCTCGTGGCTCATATTGGCGAGGAACTCAGATTTGGCCTTGTTAGCCGCTTCGGCGGCTTCTTTCGCCCTTTCCCACTCTCTTTCCGACCGTTTCCGCTCGAAGACCCTCCCCAACTGCGTGGCAGCGTGCCCAAGTATCTCCGACAGACGGGCGTCTAGCGTCTCGTCGTCGCTTGAGAAAAACACCAATACTGCGGCGATGGTCTGGCCCACGGGCACCGGCAGGGCAAAAGCAGTCTGAAGAGCTGGCCTAATATGTATGGGCCAGGTATCGCCGTACTCTGCGGCGTGGACCGCTCTTGATGAGCCCAGTGCGATACTCCGAGCAGCCAACTCGAGAGCGAGCAACTGGCCAGTCTCCTGTGGACGAGCGTGTGATTCTGATTCTGAGGAAAACCAAAAGTTGATTGGCCGAAGGTTCTGCGAGGTATCTTCCGGCACGATGAAACCGTACGCCACTGACCATCTCATATACTCGCAAATTCGCGAGAGAGTAAAGAGCACTGTCTCGTCGATAGCCAGGGCTTCATTGGCCGCGACAGCGATCTCCTGTATGAGCAGTAGCTCCCTCTGCTTCTCATACAGCTCGGCCGTAACTTTTTCGGTGATGGCCTCTGCTTGCAGACGCGCTTTTCGCTCGCGCTCTAGACGCTTTTTCCAGCGGCCGACTTCGTCGTCCTTCAGCTCAATAGAATTTGTCATTGCAGGGGAACAATCTTAGTTGAATGAGATACGGATGATGCACGTCGACGCCCCGAGTTTTAGACACTGACGGTGGTCGAAGCTCACCTTCTCCTTATAGAGGTCGGCGGCGCCTTCAATGAAGCCTTCGGCCAGCGTACAGAGCTGACGCCGGGAGCGATAACCCATGATCAGATCGTCTCCGGAAAGATTAAACTCAAACTCCGGAACCTCAGCTCCAGGGTACATTTTGCGGACCTCCGGATGGATGATACTGTTCAAGGTCAGCAAGAACGAGCGAGTAGAGTGATGCTTCTCGAAGAAGTGAGGGTAGTGTTTTGCCAGGAGCGGGGTCGCGCTGCGACCAAACCATCGCACGATGGGGTCTGCAGGCAGCTGCAGCACTTGCGACGCGGCGCTCACAAGTTGGAACAGCTCCGCGTCATCGTAGTTGCCGAGCGACGTATAGACGCCCTCCAAGTTCGCCACCTCAAGGATCGCGTCCCAGGTATCCTCGCCGTGATCTCGCCGAACCAACGCTTCCAGTAGATTGAAAACAACCCCTTTCATCAGGGCCTCCTTCTAGCGGCTTCAGTGGGCTGGCGGCCACACCCGACCGGGTGGCCCACCGCAGACTCCCGCTATCGAACCGGACACTGCCGCTCTATGATTCCTCTTATCGGCAGCAGCCATACTCTGGTTTAGTGCTCAAATCATGGAAATACGCTTTCCTCTGCATCGCAAGGCTGCACTTTTTGGTGCATGCACTTGTAACGCGCTCTAGGGAGGAGAGACAATGCGCCAGGGTGTTAAAGGAAACATGTCACGGGAGGAAAAACACGGCAATATCTGCCCGAATGATGGCGGCGCGCCAACTCGCGCGGGGCACAGCCGCCAGTCAGAAATTAGGTTGGTCTTCCAGAAGATTATGGAACCCAAGCAAGGAGAGAAAGCGCCAGCACGGGTGCTTGTGAAGCTCCAGCACGCCTAATGCTCTAGGAGACAGCTTGCGGTTTGAATTTCGGCAGCGTCGCTTCGCTGCTGACGTTATCGAACCACAGTTCAACCGGCATGCCGATGCGCAATTCGTCGGGTGATATTCCCGTGACCCAGGTCGTGAGACGCGGTCCTTCTTCCAATTCGACGACGACTGCTGCATACGGAACGGCGTCGGCGAAAGCCGGATCGAGAGCCTGATACACCGTCGTCCAGCAATAGACCGCACCTTTTCCTTTGGTGGGAGCCCACTCCCACTCCAGCGAGTGGCAACTGGTGCACATGGGCCGCGGCGGATGACGCCAGGCTCTGCATTTTTGACAGCGTTGAAAACGCAGCTCCTGCTTGTGGCACCAATCGTAAAATTCCTTCGTATAGCCATGCAAAATAGGCAATCTGACAGCTCGTGCAACTTGTGTTGGATTTTCAGTGCTCATGTGTGTAGAACCTCAGCGACGCAGAATCGTGATTGACCCATGTCCGTGGCCTCCCCAGCCGGTCACTACTCCCAGCTCGGCGTCTGTAACCTGCCGCGCATCGGCCTCATGGCGTAGCTGCGCAACGGCCTCGACCAGGTGATTCATACCGGTATTGTGCGCCTGCGACAGCAAGCCGCCGTGTGTATTCACCGGCAGCGCTCCGCCGAGTTCGATCCGTCCATTTTCGACGAAGGGTCCGCCTTCACCTTTTTTACAAAAGCCCGCCGCTTCAATTTGTAAAATTGCCTGACCAGTGAAGCAGTCGTAAATCTCGGCAAAGTCGATGTCGCCGGGCTGTACTCCCGCCATCGCGTACGCACGCGCCGCGCAAAAGTCGAGTCCGATTTTAAGGATGTCGGGTCGATTAGGAATATCGTGCGGCGGGAAAGGATGACCCGACGCCACGCCCGACACATACACCGGTTTTTTGCGCAGATCTTTGGCGCGATCGGCTGTGGTCATCAGTAACGCCGCAGCGCCGTCGGTCTCCAGACAGCAGTCCAAAAGTCGATAGGGATAACTGACCCAGCGCGAGGCTAAGTAATCATCTAAGGTGATCGGGGCCCGCCCCATGAGGGCATTGGGATGCAACTGCGCATGTTTACGCATCGCCACCGCCACTGCTCCTAGTTGTTCGTGGGTAGTGCCGTAGAGTTGCATGTGACGCTGCGCCATCCACGCGTAATGTTGAGGCGGAGCCGCCACGCCGAACGGCGCATAGTAGTCCCGGATCGTCTCAGCGGCCTGCAGGCCCGTCCCGGGATCTGAGGTGACTTGCCGGGCTTTACGGCCGGAATAGAAACGACTGCACAACGGAATCAGCGCATAGCGGGCAATGCCGCTGGCGAGCGCAACGGCGGCGGACTCGACGGCGGACACACACATGGCCCCGCCCATCTCCTGAAGTGAAGTGGTATAGTGTAAGTCTTGGAGCCCCAGGTTGGCGCAAAAGTCGCCAGCGGTGCCGCCGCTGCCAGCGCCACTTGGCAGAATCACCGCATCGATGACTTCAG
>CAZUFQ010000703.1:0-4256 GCA_964618735.1 uncultured Enterobacteriaceae bacterium | reverse complement strand
ATACACATATGGACATGATCCGCCAACAAATGCCCCTCTACAATCCGACATTCTTTCTGCCGAGCGAGTTCATGAAAGATCCCGCCCAAGCTCGCTCGGATCTCGCCATAGACCGCCTTACGGCGATACTTAGGCACGAATACCACGTGATACTTGCACTCCCAGCGCGAATGCGCCAAGCTCTTCCACGGTTCAGTCATCCAGTCCTCCTGCGGATATGCCAGCAAGCCATCCTGGGAGGACTCTACTCCCGTCTCGCTCAAAGCTCTTCAAGTCGCCCTAGTCGAACTAGGGGCTTACCTCCATTAACGAGTTACAAATTAGACTTGGGAAGGAAATTTTTTACTCAAATATAACCGTAAAGAGTATTTACTATTCAATACAAGGCACGTATAATCACGCCGAATACTTGGAATTTACATTCCGTCCGCAGGCTTCCCAAAACATAACAACGAAGAATACACGCGGTTCGTCTACACGCGGGGAAGGAGCGGATCATTATGAGCCTGCCGTTTCATCCGGGCGCACTGCTGCGAGAGAAAGTCCAAGAGCGCATCACCGAATTCAAAAGCATGAACACCAACCGCGTCCAGCGGCGCGCAGAAGGGCGCATGCTGTGCACGGCACCGCTGGCGGTGTCGCTTGGGCTGTACGCCAACGCCGTCATCCATGGGCAAGACCCGAGCACCTGGCGGTTGGCGGCTCTCGGCGGCTTTGTGCTACTGCTGGGGGCCTGGAAACTCTTTGGCGGCCCGCGCGGCATCTGGTGGGGCATGCAGCTTTGGGCGCTCTCCTTCGCCCCCCTCTTCCTGATGTTCGGATGTCTTTTCCTGGCGGGCGGCGTCTTGTTTTTCGTACAAGAAGGACGCATCGAGGACGGCATGCTCGAAGTAGTCGGCATTGCGGCAGGTATGGCCCTGCTTGGCTATGTCGGCAAACGGTATCTGGAACGGATCGAGATGGGGGAACAGTAACAACCGCGAGGCGGCCAGACTCAGCGACACGAATGCGCGTATGAGCTATTCCAATCAGCCCGAAGGCGGCTTGCTGACCATGCTGGTCAGGCCGGTGACCGACAGCATACGGGAACACGCCGCATTGCCGCCGCTGCAGAAAAACATCAAGCGGGCCGCCAGCGGCACGACGATGGTAAGTTTCTGCGCGTATCTCGCGCTTGGAACCGCCGGTGCCTGGGACAAACTGCCTCCGCTCTTTCTGGTGGGATGGGCCGCATGCACCGGGTTCGGCCTGTTGTGGATCGCTGTCGGCGTGCATGGATCGCGCGGCACGGTCGATATCATGGGGGCATTCTGGGCAGTTGTCGCCGGCGTCGGTTTTGGCTGCCTCCTCGTGTGGCGTGTGTATCTCCCTGCCGACTGGGGCGTCTGGGGCGGCTCGAACAGCCTTGGCGGCTTTCTGTTACGCGGGATGTATCTCAGTGCCATGGCCAGTAGCGCCATGCGCTGCTGGTGCAATTTGCGCGGCCTGTTCAGCGCTTTGCCGTCTCCTATTCCCAAAGATATGCCCCGCCGCCGGTTGGTGCAGGCGGGCGATGCGTCGGAAGCCGATACTTTGCGCGCGTTGCGCGGCGGCAAGGCGAACCAGGTCGATCTTGACGATATGGATTTCTAACGATGGAGAAAGCGCTCACCCCCTCGCCACTACATTTCGGGTTTCACTATAACAGCCACACGAACCAAGTCGGCGCGACAGAACTGCCCTACCCCGGCGAGCGGCATGTGTTGCTGTTCGGATTGAACGGGGCTGGCAAATCGACACGGATCATCGTGCAAAATCTTGTCACGTTGCGGAACCGCTCCATGGTGATCTTTGACGTGAAAGGTGAACTGGCTGCGATGACGGCGCGCGCCCGCCGGCACTATGGCGATGTGAAAATTTTGAACCCCTTTCATGTCCTCGATCTTCCGAGCGACGGCTTCAATCCGCTGGCGCGGTTGAATCCCGACACGCCGACGTTTTTCGATGAGGCGGCAGCGCTGGCGGAAGCGATGGTAGAGGTGGAATCGAAAGATCCGCATTGGGCGGAATCCGCGCGCGGCCTGCTGCTGGCGTTTTTGATGTGGGAGGTCATGACCGCGACACAGGAACACCGTACGCCGTCGCTGTTCAATGTGCGCTGCATGCTCACGGAAGCTGACACCTATGAAAAATACACCGATGCGGAAGGCAAGCCGCGCCAGCGCTTGGTCAAAGGGTTCAGTTATACCGTGGCGCAGATGATTACGCATGGCGGCGACACGATCGCCAGCCTCGCCGGGCGCTTCTCCCGCGAGGAAGGCCGCGGCGAACTCGCCAGTATTCAGTCGACCGCGATCACCCAAACGGAATACTTGCTCAGCACCGCGATGCGGCGGGATCTGGAGACCACGGGCGGCGTGGATTTTTCGCAACTCCGGCAGCGCCCCACTACGGTCTATGTGATCCTGCCGCCCGATGAAATTACCCGCATGCGCCGCTGGACGCGCATGGTGATGACCTCGGCCTTGCGTGCGCTGTTTCAGCCGGGTGCGGTCAAAACTCTCTTCGTGCTGGATGAGTATTACGCCGCGCTCGGGCATCTCAAGATTGTGGAAAATGTGTGGTCGCTGGTGCGTGGTTACGGCATTCAACTGATGCCCGTCATCCAATCGGCGACCCAGCTGAAAACCCTCTACGGGGAAAATTGGGAGAATTTCGCGGCGCAGGCTGGCGCTGTGATTACGATTGGGCCGCCGGGCGATTTGCTGACCGCCAAGTGGATGTCCGAACGGTCGGGCGTGACGAGCGCATGGGAGGAAAGTTTCAGTACCGGTGAGCAAAACAACATGCAGGGCATGGGGATGAGCCACGGAGCCTCGGCGCGACAAACCACGGCGCCGTTTCTGTTGCCGCAAGATTTTCTCGATATGAAGCCCGGCAGAGGGCGCATGTGGTTACCTGGAGAGGGGTCACGCAGTTTCCCCTTTTTTGCACCCCATTACTGGCGGCGCTCGGATCTGCGGCAGCTGGTGGATCCCAATCCCTACCACGCGGCAAGTGCCGGCGCGGGCGACGCGCCGGTATCAGCACCGATGCGACACGTGACGGCCACTTCGTCGCCGCCGTTCGATCTGGCGGATTATCTCGGGACGCTCATTGTGGGGGCGTTCGTCGTCGGGATCCTCGTGTTTCTCTTTACCTTCAAATCACCGCCGAAATCCTCCGTCTCTTCCCCGCGTACCAGTGCCCCTGTGGGGCAAGCAGTTTCGCCAGGTGCGCAACCGCGTCGTGCGACTTCTCAACGGTGAGGAGCAATAAAATAGGTTGGAAAGCCGCATTGCAAACAGGAGTGCAAACTCCGGCATGCATGTGAACGAAGACAAAAAGATGGTGCTAACAGGGCAGGAAAAATGCGGCTCCTAGAAGCGATACCTCGTGATACTGGGGCCAGTTAGTGAAAACCCCCGAAAACCCGCCATCCCAGGCCTCATAACCACCACTTACCAGACCTTGAGCCAGCCGCACCCTACAGACGGGTAGCAGGGTCAGTTATAACAACTCCTGTACCTTTCTTGCAGATGTCCTCCTGCAAAATTTTAAAACGGCACGGCGTTCCTCTGAAATACCATGACATTTTCAAAAGCTGCTATTCATCTAGCCGTGGTACTGTTCATTTCAGGTAGTGCCATTGCAGACAATACCCAAGTCATCACCGTTATGGGAAATGTTGTTTCCGGCACCGACCAACTCAATATCTTTGGTTTTGGCGTCAATGCTTCTCTTGCAGGGAAACCATTTATCGTTACCTACACCTTCGCCGCAACAACCGCGCCGCTTTTCTTTAATACGAATTGCGTTTCAGGATTTTTGACGACGTTCGGCCTCTGCCAATCCGGTTCATCACACCTGTCCGGCACGACCGTCATGCGGGTTGGCAACAACACCCCTTATATTGATTTGAACGGAGGAGAGGTATCTCGGCAAACTCAAGGCTGGTGGCCTACCCACTACATCACAGGGGTTGGTAGCTTCGCCGCCTTCCAAATTCATGGAAATGCCCTAACAACAGAGACAGGGTCAACACCTGATTTCGATTGGCGGTCACCTTTTTTCGATGAGAAGTTCTCAATTCTGAAATCTAGCACCGGTTCGTTTCTTATCTTCGCTAACGATGGCCTAACGCAAACGTCCGGAGTTCTCGCCCCAACCAGCATCAGGGTTTCGAAGGTCCCTTGTACCGTCGAAGCTGTGGAGTTGAACCTTAACAATACCATCGG
>CAZUFQ010000702.1:0-4256 GCA_964618735.1 uncultured Enterobacteriaceae bacterium | reverse complement strand
TACTCCCATCTATACAGAGGAATCCGCCTCACTGATTGGGAACATTCTCTCGGACCCCTTTGCGCGTCGACGTGAATTCGGTGCCGGCAGTGTATTGAATCTGCCAGTACAGACTGCCGTCAAAACGGGAACTTCTACGGATTACCACGATGCCTGGGTGCTGGGATTCAACGCACGCTACACGGTTGGGGTGTGGATGGGCAATGTGGATCAAACTCCTATGGACGGGGTTACGGGGTCGCTGGGGCCGGCGCTGGTGTTACGGGGAATTTTCGCTGAACTTGCTTTACATAATCCCACGCCTTCGCTCTATTTAAGTCCGAAGTTGGCGCCACAAGAAATCTGCACCAATCCTGAGCAGCGGTCTGGGGACGAGAGTTGTTTCCCGCGGACGGAGTATTTTTCACCTGGCGCTGACTTCACCACTAGTGAGGCCACTGTAGCGCCACAAACCCGGCTGACATTGGTCCGGCCCACTGAAGGGTTGCAGCTTGCCTATGACCCTCGGCTTCCTTCCGATCGGCAAGCGTTTGCGTTCGTCGTGGACGGCGTCACGCCAAATCACAAAATCGTATGGGTCTTGAATGGACAGTTGCTCGCTTCGACGCAAAGCGGACGCTTCTTATGGCCTGTAGAACGCGGCGTTTATACGTTACTGGCGAAAGAAGTAGATAATGAAGACAACATCTTTGCTTCTGATGTTGTACACTTTCAAGTGAGATAAGACGCGACCGTAGGCTGGGTTGAGCGATGCGAAACCCGGCATGTTCAGCCGAGATTAGCATCCCAGCCCACATTTCTACGGTTGCCTCACTAATGCATCGGTAGGAAACCTGTTGGGGAATATGATGCTCCTCGATGCGGTCAACACAGAGGTAGGGGCGTGATTGATCACGCCCTTGCGTGGGTCCGATGAATCGGACCCCTCCAGTGGTATTCCCTAAGAGGTAGACTAAAACTGCACTGGGGAGTGCGCCTTAGTGCAGGACCTCTTCATCGTGCAGATTCACCGTTTTCAATACCGACCCCGACGTACGGCGTCTGCCGCGTTCATGCTGTTTCAACCAGGCTCCGACTTGCGGCCATAATTTTTTCTGGGCCCCGCCGCCGACCACAACACCAATATGACCGGCAGGAAAGAGAATCGATTGTGTCTTCCGGCTCCCGACGACATCCGTAACCGGCAAGCTGGCCTGGGGGTGCACGACATCATCGTGTTCGCCGGCAATGTTCAGGACCGGACATTTGATGTCTTGTAGATCAACTACTCGTTCACCGACGCGCAGTTGATTTTGTACTAAAAGATTTTTTTGCACGAGATTTCTGTGCAGCTCGCGAAAGATCTGGCCGGCCAAAGGAACATCGCTGTTCATCCAGCGTTCAAACCGTTCGAACATCTCGGCGTATCCCGCACGTTCCTTATTGCGATAGAGCCCGACATATTTGTCGAACGCGTGATGCACAGGAGAAAGTGACGAGAAGACCGATTTCATCATCCACGCCGGGCAATTACCAAACGCGTTTGTGACTAAAGTTGAGTCGACGTTCTTGGTTAAATTGAAGAAAGGAATGTTCTGTTTACTCCAATCCAACGGAATACTGAGGGTGATCAGATTTTTTACGTTCTGGGGGTGCAGCGCAGCGTAGACGGTGCTGAGCAGACCACCGAAACAGTAGCCTAATAACGAAACGTGCTCAACGTTCGCGTGCTCCTGCACGGCGGCGACCGCATTCACCAGATCGCCGTTCACATACGCGTCGAACCCACGCCAGGCATCTGACGCGGTTGGAGGAATCCAGTCAGTGAGGTAGACAGGAACGCCTTGGCTGGTCAAGTTTTCGATGACGCTATTGCCAGGTTGTAGGTCCAAAATAAAAGGTCGCTTGATGAGTGCGTAGACCAGCAGCAGCGGCGTAGTAAGCGGTTTGCCGACTGGACGATAGTAGCGGAGCCGCAGCTTCCCCCCTTCATACAGCACTTCGGAAGAGGTCGTAGGGGGCGGATCTTCATGAATGGGAAAAGTTGGCTGAAGACTCCGCCGAAAACTGTCAAAGCCGCGCATCGCGCCCTGAAGCCACGCGACTGAAACTTCTTGCATGAAGTTATGCATCATCTAATGATCGCCTCCACCGTATTTTCTCAGTTAAGCTGCCACGCGTTCTTCATGATGCGGCCGTAACGGCGTAGGCGTAGAGCGAGGTAAACGCGTGTCGAGCGTGCGGAGTTGATCGAGCAGGGTCTGCACGTCTTTTTTCTGCGCGACTTGCGCAAGGCGCGTTTCCAGAGCGCGCACCTGTTCGGAGAGCCCTTGCACTTCAGCGGAAGTTGAGACGCCGAGCGTGCGCCACAGACTCGTGAGGACTGCGCCACTGAAAGCATTGCCGAACTCCTGCCATCTGAGCGCCGCGCTCAACATCCGGCTAAAAGTCTCGCTAAAGAACGAGTTCTGGTACAATGCGTCAATTGCGGCGGAGGTGACACGCACCCCGGCGTCATATCCCTTCCAGGCAGCAATGGTAGCTTCTTTCTCCTCGCCAGCGCCTAAGCTCCATTTTAAATTCGCCAGGGGCAGATCAAAGAAAAAGCTCTTGTATGCGGTCATCAAATTGGTTGCCCCTTCCGTCGTTTGTAGCTTTGCCACGTCAAAACTCCTTTCCGTCCTGTACGGTTTCCAAACTAAGAGAAGAGACCGTATGAAACAAGAAAATGTTCGTCACCTGGGTGACGTAAACCTAGCATCATCCTTTTGTATTGCATGATTATGTCGTCTAGGTGACAACAAGATGAATTGAGAGGAACTACCGCTTTACTTGTCATACCGGGGAATGAGCAAAAGTGAGACCAAAATCTCGGACAAGGTTCTTGTCAGGCAAGTATATGTTATAGCAACACTTTTCGCTTTCTCCGGATGCAACCTTCTCGTTCTGCTCCTGCTGCTGGAGCATCAACTGCTGCGAGCGCAGCAGCCGAAACTAGCGGACTATGTCAGGAAAAACTCAGCGACGTGAAGCAGCACGGAATGCGACTTCATTCTTCACGCCCTTTCCAATTGAAGGCTCCAGCAAATCTTACCCTAAACCTGTCACACAAGTTGTGAAGAGAGGACGATTCTCTATGCCATTTTCAGTCGCGCCACTGCTTCTCGTTGAGGAAGAGATTTCTCCTGAGGTGAAACGAGCCTTAGGTGAGAATCGCTTGCGGGAGGCGGCGCAGCTTCTCATGCGAGAGTATGGATTGAGCCGCGCTGACGCCGCAGCACTCTTAGATATGGATATTACTGACATTTATGGAGAAGAGCTTCGGCAAGCGCGCTGTGACGGGGCATCCCAATATGCGTGTACTCTTCCACAGCTTCGCTCAGCAGCTTTTGCGCTTCTTTACGATCATTCGGTGCTCCACGATCGAGAAGCATAGCGCCATAGAAACGGCGGATCTCTGCTTGCTCTAACCGATGAGGAAAATGTTCCGCCTGCTGCAAAGCGAGACGAAAGTGCTCTTCTGCGCTCTCCCATTGTCGTCCTGCCGCGGCGGCAACTCCAACCATAGTGTGGGAAAAACGCGAGATCCAGGCGAGACAGACCGCGCCCGTGTCAACAAGCTGCTGCGCGAGCGGATATAGCAGGGCCGCCTGTTCTTGCTCGCCTAAAACAACAAGGCCTTCAATCACCAGCAAGAGCATGGCCCACGAACCAAGAGTGTTGAACTCACCAGAGTGGGGGAGCGTTGCCCGCTTGGCGCTGAGAAGCGCAAGCGCGCCGGCGCGGTCTCCAGCATACGCCCGCATGCGAAATAAGGCGCCGGAGCCGAACCCTTCTCTAACGTCGAGCAGTTCAAGTCTGTATGCTTCTTCCGCATACTTTAGCCCCGCCTCCCAATTGCCGCGAAAAAATTCCACGAGGCTCAACTGCATGTGCGAAGTGGCGATCCACGGCTGCAGGCTCACTATGTCGTTGATCTCCAGATCTTCTTGGAGCTGTTGCTCAAGCTTGTGCAGATTCAGATCCTTACCAAATTCTGTCCACGCTCCTATCCGGAGGCAGAGAGCGAGCGCGCCAAAGTGGCCGCTTTTCCTCGCCAACGGCTCCAATTCCTCTCTAATGCTGGCGGCTTCTTCAGCGCGCCCGAGAGAGTACAGCGCCTGCTGCACCCAGCAGAGACGTTGTGCATGCAGCCACAGAGAGCCCTCGGCGTGACGCAATTCCGTGCTCCTCAACCCATCTTCGATGGCTTCGGGCAGCCGTAAAAAATACAGATG
>CAZUFQ010000701.1:395-4266 GCA_964618735.1 uncultured Enterobacteriaceae bacterium | reverse complement strand
CCCGTAGAAAAACTTGAACGGTTAACCCAATCAGTGTGGCAAGTGTTGAAACCGGGGGGCCGGCTCGTGGTGCGCGACCATGACGTCTCGGGTCCGGCTATGGATGCGTTGGTCGGGTTGGCGCATGACGTGTTCAATGCCGGCCTGAATATCCCTTGGGAGCAGAACCATGCCCAGATCCGTCATTTTCGCTCCGTGCCTCAGTTAACACAGTACCTGGGAGCCCGGGGATTTGAACGAGTAGGAACCTCACTGTTGCAAGACCACGATCCGACTGACAATACGCTTATGGTCTTCGCCAAGCCAAGCGCGCGCACGGTGTAGTTGGTTGCATCATATGAACTGGCGACTGCTCCCCCTCCTCTGCTTTACTGTTGCGCTTCTCCTTGGACGGCTGGTCTCCGCTGGCAACGACCACTCAACAGTCAATGATGTCACGCAGTTAAACCCCATCGTCGTCGAACAGATTGCTGTTCCGAAGACGGTGGATGAAGTTCGCCAACTCGTGCAAGCGCATCACGGCGCTATCTCGATTGGTGGCGCGCGCCACAGCATGGGTGGTCAGATCGCGACGGAGAATAGTCTCTTCGTCGATATGCGTGAACTGAACCACGTTGTTGCACTCTTACCGGAGAAGAAGACCATCACCGTCGAAGCGGGAATCACTTGGCGTGCGATTCAGGAAGTGATTGATCCGCACAACCTGTCAGTCAAGATCATGCAGTCCTACGCGAATTTTACGGTTGGCGGGTCGTTGAGCGTCAACGTCCATGGACGCTATATTGGGCAAGGGCCACTGATCAGGTCAGTGCAAGCCATCAAAGTAGTCCTGGCGGACGGGCGACTGGTAGAGGCGAACCCCGCTACAAATGCGGAACTGTTCTACGGTTGCATCGGCGGATATGGAGGACTTGGGATCATCGTCGAGGCGACGCTGACCTTGACAGACAACGTAAAAGTGAAACGTGCGGTGCAGACGCTTGATGTGCAAGCCTATAAGGATTTCTTCTTCACACACATCAAACAGGAGAAAGACTCCATCTTTCATAACGGCGATTTGTATCCTCCGACCTATGACCAAGTGACAGCCATCACTTGGTCACGCACGGAGCAGCCGGTCACAATCGCCGATCGTCTCATTCCGGTGGAGGACCATTATTGGTTAGATACTTTCGCCTATTTTTGGATTTCCGAGCTGCCTTTCGGTAAAGAGTTCCGCGCGAAGGTCCTTGACCCGCTACGGCTGCGCGGGGATGCCGTCGTCTGGCGTAATTATGAGGCCAGTTACGACGCACGGCAGCTAGAGCCCCTTTCGCGTGCGCAGTCCACCTATGTCTTACAAGAATATTTTGTGCCAGTTGCGCGGTTTAATGAATTCGTGCCGAAAATGGCGGAGATATTTCACCGCTATGACGTGAATGTCATCAACGTATCGATCCGTCATGCGGAAAAAGATCCAGGATCACTACTCGCGTGGGCCAGAGAGGAATGTTTCGCCTTCGTAGTCTACTACAAGCAGGGCGTGCGGAAATATGAGAGAACCGAAGTCGGCATATGGACACGGGAGTTGATCGAAGCTGTGCTCTCGGTTCACGGTTCGTATTACTTGCCATATCAAATCCATGCAACGGAAGAGCAGTTTCACCGCGCTTATCCTCGCGCCCATGAGTTTTTTACCCTGAAGAACAAAGTTGACCCAGAGTACCGCTTTCGCAACAAACTGTGGGATCGCTACTACCACCCGCTCACCCCTGCCGTGCAGTGGAAGACAACCGCCAGTGATCCATCACCAACAATAATGCGTGTTGCAGATGAGGAAGAGTTAAGCGTAAAAAAAAACTTCACACGCGGGAACACTATCTGCGCAGTGAAGATCAGACCTATCTCACACTTCCAGAGTGGTACATCGTCTACAGTACGGATGAATTTGCCGCGTTAGTCCAGCAGCAGCGTCCCAGCGCCTTCCCCTACTTTCGGAGCATTGGGCAGTTCTGGAGCCTCTACTTGCAAGTGCTTAAACACACGTGGAACAGTACCTCCTTCAACTGGGGGTATCATGTGATGATCGTCGTGATCGGCATAAGCTACAGTACTGAGTATCTCTGCAAGGGACTCTACGAGAACACGGTAGGTAGACTGACTGAATGGATATCCTCGCCAGGTTCCTGGGACCCCCAAACAGCAGAGGATCGATACATACAAGCGTTTGCCCAGGAATACGCCGCTTTCATTCATGCGACGCCGTGGTACGAGTTTCCTTTCGCACCCAAACTCCGCGAATTCTGGGCGTCCAATGGGTCGGCTACAGGCAACGCGCTACGACGATGGGAGCGTCGCGTAGCGTTCACGCTTGAACTGCTTTTTAAGACAGCTTGGGGATGGGTGATCAAGCAGGGAAGCCAAGCCGCCTATGATCCTGAAGAACTGGTGGTTCAGGTGTGGGTGAGGGACGCTGAGAAGCCGCATGTGCCAGGAATACAGCATTATGAACAGGTGGATGCGCATTCAACCTTACTTGCGCTCCCGCGGTACGAGCCCTTTACGCAAGCAGTTACGAGTCTCGCTACTCAGGGCGTTCAGTTCATCGAGATTGCTGGGAATACCAAAATTCTCATGACGATCATCGCGCCCAGTGAGTGGAAAGATACTCACAATCGAGGGGAGGTTTTACAGGAATGGACGATTCTGACCCAACCTCATCTGAAGCGGGTAGCAATGACGGTTGCGGTCGAGCAACTACATGAAGTGTTGCCGAGCTTCCTGAGTGAAGGAGTCAAAATTGACCACCTGTATGACTTTTAGAGCTTCGTTCCCTTGATTGCGGATTTACAATTGTTTTCATGGGAAAATTTTCACAGCTCACTAGAGCCCAAGCACAGAGCCAAGCAGAACAAGCCCCGAGGCGACAAGGCAGTAATAACCGAACCACTGCCATCGCCCTCGGTCGAGCGCCTTCGATAAAGTAACGAGTGCGAAGAGTCCGGCGCAAAAGCTCAGCAGCATGCCCATAACCCCGAAGACGATCCAGTCAGCCTGGGACCCTGCAGTCAAGGTCCCAGCCGCGGCCTGCTCAGCTTGAGCGCGCCAGAAGCGGTGCAGTTCTAACCCCAATACAGGTGGCGTCAAGATCACGGCCAGGGCAAAACTGAAATCTTCGGCAAGGTCACGCTCTACCCCACACCACAACGCTGTTGAAATAGTTGCTCCTGAACGGGAAAATCCGCGAAAGGGCAAACAAAAACCTTGGACAACGCCAATCAAGGCGGCATGACGATGGTTCACCCGTATGAATGACTCGTCGTGTTGACGTCGTCCTGTCACTACAATCAGAATGCCGACGGCGCCCAATGCCACCCCGATTAACGGCAAATTACGAAAGAGATGCTCCACCTCACCGTGCGGGTAGCCCAGCAATCGTTCGAGCAGAACATTCTCAATAAGCACTTTCAAACCGAGTCCCACGACGCCGGTACAGATCGTGGCGATTACCAGCGCCCTCAGAAAGGGGCCGCTTCCGTTCGTTAACAATCGTCGCCAACGTGACCAGAAGTAGACGATGACTGCTCCCATCGTCCCGGTATGCAGCAGCACCAGCAGCAATGTCATCTCTGGCGCTCCTGGGTCGAGATTCATCAATCGCTCGGCAACAATGACATGCGCAGAGCTAGAAACAGGAAGGAGTTCTGCCGCGCCTTGAATGATAGCTAATATAACAAGTTGAGAAAAAGACATGTGGTTCACCTTACCGTTCTCTCAATCTGAATACGACTCCGTGTGAGTTTTCTTGAACCACCTCTCCGCCAACTTGTTATCCATCCTTCCAAAAAGGATATGAGTAAACGACCCGACATCAGCACCCGGTTCCAACTAC
>CAZUFQ010000701.1:0-385 GCA_964618735.1 uncultured Enterobacteriaceae bacterium | reverse complement strand
ATAAAGCGTTCGGCAATAATAACAGGCGAAGAGCTAGAAACAGGAAGGAGGTCCGCTGCGCCTTGAATGATGGCTAATATAACAAGTTGAAAAAAAGACATGTGTGTCCTCTTAACAGTTCTCTCAGTCTGAACACAACTCCGTGTGAGTTTTCTTGATGCGCCTCTCTGCCAACGCGTCGTCAGTCTTTCGAAAGGAGTCATGGATGGAAGAAGCGCCTGTGACGCTCGTTCTTCCTTGCCATCGCAAAGACGCGTGAACGGCTCAACATTCCCAGTGAAGTTGACACCACCCTCGTTTTGGCATAGTGCCGAGGTGTTCGAGGTCTCCTAGACTCGGCCATTCCTCGTCCCTCATGGGTGCTAGCAAAAATGGATAGTGATGG
>CAZUFQ010000700.1:0-4267 GCA_964618735.1 uncultured Enterobacteriaceae bacterium | reverse complement strand
GGATCCTCGCTTCCACTTTGACGCCATGGGCCATCCTCCAGGTGTTGATCTGTGGCGGCGGCTCTCCTTCTTCAAGCGGGGAACTGTGGCGATAGCTGGAAAAGTGATAGCGCGCCCATTCTCCCGAAGGCGAGAAATTAAATTCCCAGTACGCTTCCTCGCCTTTGCCGGAGAGGAACGCCTCAAAGCAGGTGTGTCGCCAGAGGCCGTCGACTCTGGTGAACGGTTGAGGCGATGGGGTTTTGATCTCGCTATGGTCGCCTATGAGCGTATACGTGAAGACTAGCGTATGAGCGTCTTCAGGATGTAGGGACACACGCGATTCGAGGCTGTGTACAGCCTGGCTGGACGCTTCAGGATGAGGCGTGAGCATGACAGCGTATGCAAGAAAGCGTTTGCTCATGAGTGCAGACTTAGCAATGCGCGGACTTCTGGGCAAGCTTCCGCGTGAAGGAGGTCAGTGTGTGCAGCGGTATGCAAGGTCAAACAAATACAAAACGGCGGGGCGCTTGCTCCTCTGTGCAGAGATCCTTATGGTAGGCGCCTCATGACTGCCCTGTGGATTTCCAGCGCCACCTGTCTCATGACCTTTTGTGGTGGATACTTTGCCCTACAGTTCCAAGCCTATCGCGGGATCGTTCTCTCTTTCTGCGCTGGAGCACTTGTTGCCGGCGCCTTGATAGACGTTGTTCCTGATGCTCTCCAGTTGCTTGACACCTCGCACTCGTCTTTGCAGCATCGTCATCTCCTGTTGGCGTGTAGCCTTGGGTTTCTCTGCTTCTATTTGTTTGAACATGGGGCTCATCACAGCGAGGCGCAGGACCATCCCGCACATTATAACCATACCTGTCAGGTTGGCGCGTGGGGAGCTGCTGGTCTTGGGTTGCACAGCTTCTTTGATGGAGTGGCGATTGGCGGAGCGTTTCAAGCTGGTAGTGAAACCGGATGGACGGTGGCCCTTGCCGTGCTGCTGCATAAGATTGCTGATGGGGCAAGTATTGTCGGCGTCATGTTAGGAACAAAACATAGTCTAGCCGCCACTACCGCCGTGCTTGCAGCGGCCGCCTTGGCGCCGATGGCCGGGACGTTAGCCCAGTCTCTCTTTGTGATGCCGAAAGCTCTGTTGGCGCTTACGCTCGGCTGGTTTGCTGGAGTTTTTCTGTATCTGGGGGCGAGTAGCTTACTTCCCGCAGCGCATGAAGCTGGGCATTCGCGCTGGCTGCCGTTGTCTACGGTAGCGGGGGCGGCATTTATCTATGCCGCTCAGCTGTTAGCCGAGTAGGGCGTATCGAGAGCACGCGATCTTTCTCTTCTGTTGCCCCTCTATCGCAACGAGCCGAAGTTCTGCATCATCAAAAGAAAAGGATGACCGCAGGGTGAAGCTACACGAAGCAGAGGGGAGCAATGGACACGAAAGTACAAGCCGTCATCGATGAATTACAGTCGCGCATCGAAAGCGAACAAGCGCAGATTGATAGTGGACAAGGATTTGACGTCAATCAGTTAGCGCTCGCCGCCGGGGCGGAAACGGCGGGTTTTTTAAATCTGTTGATTCGCACGATGGGGGCCAAGCATATTGTCGAGGTTGGCACTTCCATCGGCTATACCGCTCTCTGGCTCGGCGAAGCGGCGCGCGCTACTGACGGTCATGTGATTGGCATGGAAGCAATCGACTCAAAATATCAACAGTGTGTGAACAATCTGACGCGTGCGGGACTGAACGATGTGGTCGAGGTGCGCTTCGGCGACGCCAAAGTGATCGTACGGGCGATTGAAGGGCCGATTGATTTGGTGTTTCTTGACGCTTGGAAAGATGATTATTTTGACTACTTTGACATCTTGTTGCCCAAGCTGCGAGTGGGCGGGTGCATCATCGCTGATAACATTATCTATCCGGCGAGTTTTCAGGAAACGATGCGGCGGTATCAAGACTACGTGCGCGCTCATGCCAACGTGCGGAGTTATTTGTTGTCTATCGGCAATGGCGAAGAGATGAGCGTCAGGATCAAGTAAACATTGTTACCGGGAGGAGCATCCGTCATGGAATCAAGCGATTATGCGGGAGTGCTACGGCGAGCGCAAGAACAACTTCTTGATTTTCTCCACTTTTTTGAGAAGTTACAAGAAGAAATTCATTTGACCCAAGTGCAAGAAGCGCAGGAAAGGGTGCGGCAAACCTCCGAGGCGTTATTCCCGAAGCTCTTGGCCGACTTGGCTGCGGCGACTCCGCCGGACTCGCTGACAAACGTGCACGCAAAGTTTACGGAAGCTATACAAAACTTGGCGAAAGCTTGTACGCTGTTTCTGAGCGGCAAAGGGCAACAGTTCGGGCAAGCGTTTCTGGACGCGCGGCAGTCGTATTGTCGCGGGTTGTCGCTTCTTTACGAGGAGCGAGCACAACTACCTGGCCTACAATCCTACTGGGTATTGTCCGAGGCAGCGCCAAATCTGGCCGCGTTGGAAATACGAGTTGACGGCGTGGAAGCGCCGGTGGGACTGAGCCACAAACCACCCACGAATGGGCACGGCGCCTATTCGCTCTACGTCCCGGAAAATTATGCGCCGCAAAAAACTTGGCCGCTCATCGTCTGCTTGCATGGCGGATACGGTCGGGGCGATGAATACATTTGGACGTGGCTACGGCCAGCGAAAAGCAATGGCTATCTTCTCCTCTCGCCGAAATCCCTGGGACCCACTTGGTCTGTGCTGAATCCTCCTCTTGATGTTCGCTCCATCCGGGCAATGCTCGACGAGGTCTGCGCAGTCTACGCTATTGATCGAAAACGCATCTATCTCTCTGGTTTGTCCGATGGAGGGACCTTCTCATATCTCGTTGGTTTATCTTGCCCTGGCCTCTTTGCTGGAGTCGCGCCGATCGCCGGAGAACTGAGTCCTATAGCGGACCCCATGCTGCGGCAAAAACAGAGCAAAGACACGCCGTTCTTTGTTATTCACGGAGCGAAAGACTTTATTTTCGACGTGCGCTCTGTACGTTCTTCGTGTGACCTACTCCAGAAGATTGGCTACAATCTCACCTATAAAGAACTTCCGGAGTGGGGACACGCGTACACCTATGCAATTAATGAGCAATTGGTGATGCCATGGTTTGCGACACTGCAACGTGACGCGTAAGATGTGTTGCATACTGCGGAAGGAGGGATAAACTGCCGCTGTTATGCACTAAGTAATAGACTTTTACAAAGGCGTAGTCCTCAACTGTCCGCCAAGCTTATCTCCACGGCTCAATGCGCCGTGGGGCTTTTTCCCTCCCTCTCCCTCTGTCCGCAGCCGATCTTCCCTCATTCTGGCGCCTATCTTGCGGAAAAAGAAAGTTGGTTTTGTACATTACATTATCCACAATCCATGTGATAAAGCCGGTTTCAGGTGGAGGTTTCTCGAGAAAAGGCTGCTTTTTTCTCACGGACAAAAGTTTGTGCAGCGTCAATCATTTGACAAGTGTCAGTAGATTGTCAGGAGGCTGCTGCGCTTCCTTTTGTAAAATCTAGGGTCGGTAGATGACGATTCGTTCCAGACTAATTTGTAGTTTCATCTTCATGGCTTTCCTTGCGGGAGGCTTGAGTTACGTCGTGCTCCATGCGACGGGCGCGGGAGATGTAACCTCTGCGAAGGGTGTGGCGACGATTCTCTCTTTGGAGGATGTTCGCTTTGCCGGCCTAGTAGGTCTCGTTACTGCGGCTAATGAGGCCGACCGCCTGGGGACAAAACAGGCGCTATCCCCAATCGGCGTTGCGAGAGAAAAAGAAGGGGAAGCCAACGAAGAAGCTGTTGTCGTTTCTGAAGAAGACCGATACGAGCAAGCCTTAGCTGCGTATGCGGCGTTTCTGGACAGAGAACCAGAAGAGACGGCTTTTCTTAAACGCTTGACCGAGACTGGCCGGTCTCTTCAACAGCGCAATCGGGAACTTCTTGCTCTCAAGAAACAAGGGACGGGAGGCTCTGCGCCGCTCGCAGCGAAAAAGGAAGAGCTGGAAAAAGCAAAAGACGCCTTTTTAGAAGTGGTTGACGCCGCCATCCAAAATGAACGCCGCCGATTAGCGGACAATACGCCACAGGGAGATGGAGTCGCCGCCGGTGCGCACAGACGTATCGTGCTGGTGAGTGGGTTGACTTCCTTGATCGTTTTGGTGGTCGGAATTTTTATCTTCTCCTCCGTGTCTCATCCGTTTTCCGCTTTTGCTCAGGCAGCCGTTGAGGTCGGCAGCGGGCGGTTTGATGAATCTCTCGAAGATGCGATACGCGTCGAGCT
>CAZUFQ010000699.1:0-4267 GCA_964618735.1 uncultured Enterobacteriaceae bacterium | reverse complement strand
CTTTCGCCTCTTCGACGATCGTGTTGTCAGTCATGATGCGATTCGTCACCGTATGTTCCCATTGCTCTGGAATTGACGGAATAAACATGTCTCGATAGTACGGTCGCAGTTCCGCCTTGCCTTTGCCGCCGGACTGCGTCGGGACGTGCATCACTGAAGCGTCTTCAACCATCGTCGACAGCGCCAGCTCGACATCCCTCGTTCTAAACTCACCAACAAGATGATCTTGCCAAAGTTGTAAATTTGTTTGGGTAGACATGAGGACTCTCCCTTGCCTGAGCAAACAACAGCACTAGTTCTACACGTCTCACACAAAGATATCGAGCGGTAAGAACGCCGACACCACCATGTTTGGCACGTCAACCAATTCGCTAATTTTAAGATCCACCGCCACGCTGCAAATGGCGTACGCTTGCTGGCGAGTGAAACGACGCTCTTCCACCAAATAGTCAATCATATTGAGCAATGCATTGCGCGCCGCCAGCGTCGCGTCTTCGGAATGATTGACGCCTTCGCGCGTGTAGGACTGTCCCGTGGTGGCGAAGAACCGGCGTGGAACCGCCATCTCCGGCGACGTGAAGTAGTCATCACGATAGAACTGCACGTCGCGAACGCCCAGTTTTGCGGCCGCGCCTTTGAGGACATTGAAGGAGCAATAGCATGTGGCGCTCATCTCGACGGCCGTACCGCAGCTTTCTCCATCGCCCTGTGCGAAGTGGGCGTCTCCCACGGAAAAGAGCGCGCCAGGAACATACACCGGCATGCGTAGCGTCGTCCCTTTGGTCAACTGTTTAATATCAACGTTCCCACCAGTTTCGTGTGGAGCGATCGTCCGCATCGCCGTCTGCGCGATTGCCGGCGTTGACGGCACCGCGCCGGTTGCATCGGGCAATAACACGACCCCGCCACGTGTAGCCAAATCCATTTCACGCTGAGTGATCTGGGCAAGCAGCTCATGCGAAGGGGCAAGCCCCATGACGCCCATAAAGGGTGCGCCGGGAATGCGTACGCCTGGTAAGTCGGGAGAAGCAGCAAATCCGTTCGCAATAGTCCATCGCACGAGGTGCGGCTCGATGAACAGATCACGCAGGAACCCGAAGCCAGGCAGCTGCGTCGTAAAACCGAAAGGCTCAGGTCTAATTTCAACAATCGAGACTTCGAGCAAATCTCCCGGCTCGGCTCCGTTCACATATACCGGGCCGGTCAGCGGATGTACGATACTCAATTTACTTTGTAAAAGATCGGCGGTAGTCGAAGTTGACTTGACCTGACCATCCAACGCATCTCGCGTCTCGATGCCGATTACCTGTCCGGGGTCGACTCTCACGATTGGCGGGATATCCGGATGCCAGCGATTATGCCCCGTCGAGGGTTCTTCGCTGAGCGTTTTACCACGATCAATGGCGATGTAGACGTCGGCGTTGACGGTCATGATGGGCTCTCCTTTTTCTTGAGCAGCTGTGCACGGTCGACGCCTTTACGCCTAAAGGGAGCGCAAAAGAAATGCAACTCCTCCTTGCCGCTTCTTTGCAAAGTAAAGCCCCATGATCATCAACTAGGACCAATGGAAAACAGTCCATACCGTTTCACTTTGCGGTATAATGTTACCCGATGAATGCCTAAACGAGCCGCAGCTTGAGCAAGGTTGCCGTTCGCTTCCATCAGCGCCTGGCGGATAAGCGTCAGTTCAGTATCTCGTAGGGCTCCGGTCGCCGGACTAGCTTCAGGGTGCTTTGCGGCAACTTCCTGTATTTCTTCTGGGAGATCAGCTGGAGTAAGCAAGACCTCCGTTCCAGCATGAGCCGCACGAGCGAGGATGTTTCGTAATTCTCGCACATTGCCGGGCCAGGGATAGCGGTGTAACACGGCTAACGCTTCGGCGCTGAGACGAAGATGGGCAAATCCCAGCTGCGCCAAGAGATGCGCCGTAAGAGCAGGAAGATCTTCTAGCCGCTCGCGCAGGGGCGGTAACTTTACAAAAAGTACTGATAAGCGATGGTAGAGATCCAGACGAAACCGCTTTTGCGCCACCGCTTCTTTGAGATCTTCGTTTGAAGCAGCAATAATACGCACGTCGAGTGAGATCGGCTGTTCGGCGCCAACGCGGGTGAGTCGGCCTTCTTCCAGCACACGCAGCAAACTCACCTGCATCCGGGGAGACATCGCCTCAACTTCGTCCAGAAACAGCGTTCCTCCTTGCGCGAGTTCGAACTTCCCCGGTCGTCCGCCTTTGACAGCTCCGGTAAATGCGCCGTCAACATAACCAAACAGTTCAGCCGCCAAGAGTTCGTCGTTCGCAACACCGCAGTTCACAGGCACGAATGGTCCAAGACGCCGGGCGCTGCTCGTATGAATCGACTGCGCCAACAATTCCTTCCCAGTCCCAGACTCTCCAAGAAGCAACACTGGGAGCTGCTGCGTTGCGGCGCGTCGCGCTACCGCTACACATCGCTGCATAGCGGCGGAGTTCCCGATCAGGTCAGAAAACGTGTACGACGTCGTCCAGGCGGAACGAGATTCTTGGGGGGAGCGTGATCGTGTGGACCCCGAGCGTGGTAAGATCAAGACCGTGCCGACCGGTTGCCGTTCTCCACGAATGGGGATGGCTTCGGCTGTGAGTTGCAGTTCTTTTTGCGGCAAAGCGACACGAAGAGCATAAGGTCGCACCTCTGACTGCTCTACCAACGGACGAAATCCCTCCACCTGCAAATGGGGAACTCGAAGCAACGATTGTCCAAGTATCCGCTCAGGCGCGTCTAATAAAGCAACAAGAGAAGAAGAAGCGCCGCAAACCCGTCCACGTGCGTCAACCGCCAAGATGGTATCATGTGGATGTCGCAGCGCGAGACGATGATATTCGTCGAGAAGCGCTGCTCGCCGGAGCAACTCTTCGTGATGCAAAAGCATCTGAATGCGCTCGGCCAAACGCACCACCATATCGGCGTGCTCATAGAACTGCTCATAACTGCCAATGACCAGCACCCCAATCGTCTCTCCAGTAAGGGGATGATGAATAGGCGCGCCTAGCGAAGCCCAGGGATGAAAAGATTGACAATAATTTTCGCTCCACAACACGTAATCAGGACGATCTTGGGCTAACACCACATTTACGACCGTCGTGCCGACAAGTTCCTCCGCCATGCCGGCCCCAGGAACGGCATTGATTTCATAGGCGCGTTGGAGCGCCCACGGGTGCCCACTCACCCGTAAAATGCGGCCATGCCGGTCGCTGAGTCCGATAGTAAGACGTTCGTCCTGCCACAGTTTGACGAACATCTCGAACATCGACGTCGTGACATACATCAGGTCCGCTCGTTCTTGGAGACTCTCCAGTTCCGCAGCCGACAACACTAAAGGAATTTCCCGTAAATACGGATCAACCCCAAGGCGCTGAGCGCGTTGCCAGGACTCGCGAATAACCGGTCGCACCTTTTGTAGATCGGTCGTTTGCCCGGTCATAAAGGCTTCCCACACAGTTTCGATTGCCCGCATCTCGCGTGGATCGGGCGTCAAAAGCATAGGAACTAATTGCTCCGACATAGCTCACCTCATCCCGATCAAAATCGTGGACGTGTTTCCTAACATTGTCTTTTTTGTAGCGTGTTGCAACCTATGTGCAGATTGCAACAATAATAAATGCAATCTGCACAAATGGTGTTGCATGAACAAATTCTCAGGAGAGGATAATTTTTATTTTTTCTTCTGAATATCCAATAATTTATCTGATTTTTAGCAATCGCTTCTTAAGTTCGGCGCCACAATTGCTCTTTTTTCGATAGGCACCATTCTGGCGTGCCCTCCAGGATGTGCTTTTATCGGAGAGGAAGCTGGTCGAGATAGTCCCCATCCACCAGCATCTTCCCATTCCTCAGAAGAGACCGGTCACATTTGCTCGGTCTCTTTTGCTTTTTAAGCTTGCTAGCACATAGCAAGTCGTCCAGCAACAAAAACAAGAGTCGACGGGTTGAGTTTTTTCCTCGAGACGCATAGTGTCCTCTCTATTCTTTCTGAAGCTCTATTGCAAAAATTCGAGAGAGCCTCGTAGGAGACCAGAATGGCGAGTGCGTTTGACGGCATCCGAATCGTGGAGTTGGCGCAGGGCGTTGCTGGACCGTACACCGGCATGTTGCTCGCGGAACAAGGCGCTCAGGTCATTAAGATCGAACCGCCTCAGGGCGACAAAGCCAGAGGAACACCAGGCTTTCATATCTGGAATCGCAGCAAGCAGAGCATTATTGCCGATCCCGCTACGCGAGAAGGACAGGCG
>CAZUFQ010000698.1:0-4273 GCA_964618735.1 uncultured Enterobacteriaceae bacterium | reverse complement strand
TCCCCAAGACTCCTAACTCCCTCTGTATACAGGAATTGAAGCGCGTTTGCCGTGGCCGTGAAGGAGTGACACGTTCAGCCCATACTTCTTGGAACAGGGCGTGACGAAACCTATACTGCGCTGCTACCGTACCGTCAGGCCACGTACTCAATCCCGCATCACACAAAAAGAGTTGTTGGCGGATCAGCTCTGTGCAACGCTCCTCAATCATATGGACATCGCTGTCCAGGGCTGCGGCAACCGCGGCAGCAGAAAAATTGAACCCTACAATGCTAGCTGCCGCGAGCAGAACTTGTACGTCGGGAGAGAGTCGATCAATTAGGCGCTCCATAAAGTGCCGGACGGATATGGGCACTCCTGAAGTGATTGCACGAAGGTCAGATAGCAGGGTCCATTGTCCGTCCATTTGTACGAGTGCTTCCTGTTTAACTAAATCATCTACAAGAGTGACTAGAGCCAATGGATTCCCAGCTGTCCGCTGATGGAGCCGCTGCGCGATTTCCGTCAGCGCCACAGTAGGCGACCTCCAAGTGGGAAATCGCCAAGTGAGATAATCGTGGACGGATGTTTCGCTCAGCCATGGCAAAGCCAACTCGTGACACAGTCCATGATCTTGGAGTTCTTGTTGCATGGCGTGTAGCGAGTGACCATTGACTAGCACCTCCATTGGTCGATATGTGGCGATCACCAAGAGCTTGGCGGTTTCTCGCCGTCGAGCTAACATCGCGAGTAGGGCAAAGGTAGATACATCTCCCCAGTGTAAATTTTCAAGCCACAACAAAAGGGAAAACTCAGGCGAGAGCGCTTCGAGCGCTTCCGCCATTTCCCGCAGCATGCGGTTTTGAGTCGCCCCTAACACTTCTCGCTGTAAGCGGCTACGTTCTTCAACGCTGAGCAAGGTTGGCATTTGGGCAAGCCATAGCGGTGCATGCCGGTGCAGCAAGTCAATCAAGTCATCTCGTACTGGTCTGCGACATAACTGCTCCAGCGCCTGTAACACGGGCAGATAGGCTTCGCTCGCACCATATTGCTCCACACATTGTCCACGAGCGACCCAGATCCGCCCATCTGTGGCAATGTGGTTGATAAAAGTGTCCACCAGAGAAGTCTTGCCGATCCCCGGTTCGCCAGTGATGAAGACAAGCCGCCGCTCGCCGCTTCGTGCTTGTTCCCACCATTGTTGCAATTGCGCTAACTCGGTTTCGCGACCTACCAAGACAGAGTGCTGACTCCTGACCGCTGAGTCCTGAGTGGCAAAGGAGAGACTGTTAGCTTCTGACTCCTGATTTCTGGGTTCTGAATTGTCCCCACTGACTACTGAATGCTGGCTCCTGACTACTTGTCCTATAAACCGATATCCTCGTCCATGCACCGTCTCGATAAAGCGTGATTCGTTCGCCTTGTCACCTAACGCATCACGGATTTGTTGCACGGTGACGCGCAATGACGCATCTCCTACATGTGTCGAGTTCCAGACAACCGTAAAAAGTTGCTCTTTAGTGACTAGCTGACCGGCGTGTTGGAGTAAGAAGTGCAGCACGGCGAAGGCTTTCGATTTGAGCGGTAACACTGTGTCGCCCTGCCAGAGACGTTCATCAACCAGATCCAAGCGAAATGGAGGAAAGCAAATCTCTTGAGCAGCGAATTGATTTTGTGATGTATTCATCTTCCTCGCACGAAAATTTACAAAAATTTTACATCATCATTATCATTGTTCCTTTCCCTTTGGCTATCCTCTTGGTATGAGCAACGCTGCGTGCTAAACGGAGGCGGTTAAAAAAATCTCTTAACGTTTGCAACGTGTCAAATAAAGCAAGAGTTTAGTCGTTAGGCAGACTCCTAAGGAGGGGGGTAATGAAATATAAATTTTTTGGACTTGTAGGAGCCCTTTTTTGTGGAGTGCTTGCGTCAGGCTGCGCCACAATTGTCAACGGAACCACACAAAAGATCGGGGTCACCTCAACTCCCACTGCAGCCGAGGTGCTCATCGACTACAACATGCGAGTGACCACTCCAGCTTCAGTTCCTCTCTCCCGTGTAGACAATCACACCTTCGTTTTCAAAAAAGAAGTGTACCAAGAGGATTCATTTGTCCTCACTAACGGACATTCGGGTGGGTAGTGGGCCAATATTATCGCCGGAGGTTTGATTGGCGCTGTGGTTGATCTCTCCAGCGGCGGCGGCCGCAAGCTCTCTCAAGACTCTATCCATGTGACACTCACCCCGCTTCCTGCCGAGCCGACGGTAATCCCTGTTCCTGCGGTCATGACGATTGAGGGTAGCGGGAGAACCGGGCAGTGAGAAGCACGAGTGCTGGGACTCAAAAACTTGCTCGACAAGGGAGTAGTTCCCTAAAAAGAATACGGGGCGAGGTAGGCGGCCATTCTCAATGGATTGTGAAGAGCAGGAAAGTTCCTAGGAAGTGAGGAAGAAGTCATGGATGTTGTACGTCGGCGAGGCTCCATATCGATCCCCTTTTTACTCGGGCTAGTTTTTCTCGCGCTCACTATGACGGGCTGCTTTGCGGCGGGCGCGAGAGCCAAGGCTATGATGCCTGAGCAGATTGAGGTAGGAACGCAACATCCCTCCTCAGTAAGTTTGGCCGTGCAGGGGGGCCAGGAGACCAATCCCTTTTACGAATCAGAGATCTCGAACGAAGCATTTATTGAGGCGTTACAGGATGCGCTCTCAAAGTCCGGGATCTTCACTAAAGTCAGCCAAAGTAGTGAGGCTGACTATCGATTAGAGGTCCTCCTCGACAAAGTGCACCAACCAATCCTTTCTTTGGCGACGACAGTGACCCTGGAGACGCACTGGAAGCTCATGCAAGTCAATTCTGGCAAAATTGTCTGGCAGGAATTCATCAAGTCCTCCTACGAAGCCGCCTTCCTTCCGAATCTTTACGGAGTCGCCAGACTGAGAGTAGCGAACGAGGGAGCGGCCCGAGAAAACATCAATGAAGGGATTCGGCTATTGTCTATAGCTCACTTCTAATGCGGCGCGACAGACAACAAATGTAGAAGAGATCTATCCATTTCGGGGCTTGCAAATAGAAAAGGCAACAACCAAATAGGGGGAGGCTTGTCATGGAAGACGTAAGAACCTACGGAGAACGCGGGACACAGAGATTTTCTCGATTCCGCAGGAGACTGCAGCCAAATTATGTTAGTTGGCTGATCGGGGCTTGGCTAGCGATCTTCTCGCCATACTTTGTAGGGACCGGTTGGGCGGTTGATCGCGGGTCGATTAACTCGGGGGAGACGAGATCCAGCTCTATTAGCGTTTCAGGTCAAAAAGATACTTGGACTTTTCAAGGGGCAGCAGGAGATCGTATCCGGGCGGTGATGGTAGCAACGACGGGGACCTTGACGCCCTATCTGTGCCTCTATCCTCCCGGTTACACAAATAGCACTCCTGCCGAAACGTGTGCCTACACAGGGATAGAGGATAAACTGCAGCAGACCGGCCTCTACACCATCATTGTTCTGGATAACATCAACACCAGGACTGGCGATTACAACCTCACGTTTCTGAAGATGCCGGGAAGCCTCTCTTTTCCAGGCGATCCCGACGGGAGAGCGATCGCGTCAGGCGAGACGCTGAGCGGCAAGATCAATGTGCCATCCGATTTCGATGCATTTCAGTTTTTCGGGACCGCGGGGGACCGGATCCGGGCGATAGCGGTGACGACTTCAGGGAGCTTGATCCCGTACCTATGTCTCTATCCGCCCGATCACAGTGCTGCCCTCCGTTGTGACTATACCGGGATTGATATTCAACTGCCGCAGACGGGGCTCTACACTGTCATGGTCCAGGATAATACTTTGGCTCGGACCGGCGATTATAATCTCACGTTCACAAAGACTCCTCCTGGTCCGGATTGTGGACTTTACAATCCTTCTCCTGTAGACACGGCCGCCCTTCTCTCTTCCTCTTCGTGTTCGATTTTGAGTTGGACCCTCGCGCATTGCTCGGTAGCCGCCACAGGGTATGATGTCTACTTTGGAGAAGAACTCACTACTCCGCTAGCGAAGATCGGCGACAATATTCCTTCTCCGTCGCTCGCATGTCCAAATGTCCAAGTCGGAAAAGTCTACCGTTGGCGTGTGGTTGCCCATACGTCGAATGGAGACATCAAGGGGCCGACCTGGTGGTTCGACATACTTAAGAGTGACTTAGTGGAGACGGTGGTGAGTAATCCCCCGGCAAACGCCGCGCCCGGAGGGCAGTTCCCCGTGACAGACACGGTGAAAAACAACGGGCCGGGAACCGC
>CAZUFQ010000697.1:0-4276 GCA_964618735.1 uncultured Enterobacteriaceae bacterium | reverse complement strand
TCGTGGCTGAGTAGCCGATGCCGGCATTGTTGTACAAAATATCGAGCCCGCCACACTGCGTTTTGGCGATATCGAGTGCGCGACGTACATCAACTGATTGCGCTACATCGCCAACCGCGGCGACCGCTTCACCGCCAGCAGCGCGGACGGTGGCGACTGCAGCGTTCACCGACTCTGGATCGAGGTCGTTAACGACGATGCGCGCGCCTTCAGCGGCAAACCGCTTCGCTGCTGCTAATCCCTGACCGCGCCCGGCTCCGGTAATCAAGGCAACTTTTCCTTGCAATTGTCCCATAGGTAGCTCCTCTCCCTGTTTCTCGAAAGTTTTCACCATTTTTTGTCACTTTGTTGCAGTATTTGTCTCTTTAAACCTTTGAGAAGCAAGTCGCAATTTTTGTCACAGTCCCTCTTTCTGACAAAAAATGGCACATCGGAGAAAAATCGTCGACGGCATCGCCTCGATCTTTGCTGGGAAGTGCAGCTCTATGATAAAAAATCTTTTAGGGCATAGAGAGAAAGACAAATTTTTGTCTGCTAAGCAGCGATATTCGTCAGGTATTTGTGCAAACCACCCAAAATAGTTGGCTATGCAAGATTGGACCGTTTTGATCTGGCCCCCCCGAGCACCCACTGGCGCCAGGTTTGCTGCTTCACAGCGCCCAATATGGGCCCCATACAAGCCCCATACAAAAGGAGGAAACGAACGACATGCACTTCCTATTCCTGAAACGCTTGATCCTCTTTCTAGTGACGACACTGACAGTGACCATCGTTTCTGCTAACGCCGCGACGGTTACCATCGATCCCAAATCGAGTGTTACAGTCCCGATAAACGGCGTCCGACAATTCACCGCAACGGTAACAGGGACCACGAATACCTCTGTGACCTGGTCGTTAATTCCTCCTGCCAGCGTCAGCGCCAGTCTTATTGGTACGATTGACGCTACAGGCAAATACACGGCTCCGCCTAATCCTTTACCAGGCTTTGCCAGTCTCACCGTCAAAGTCACAAGTGTTGCTGACCCGACCGCAAGTGCGAGCAACACTATCACTGTGCGTTATCCGATTCCGACGCTGACTTCTCTGACGCCTAATACACTGCCGCCCGGAGCATTTACGCTTACCGTCAACGGCAGTAAGTTCGTCAGCGGGGCAAAGGTCTTGTGGAACAGCGCTCCTCTGGCGACAAATTTTGTTTCCTCTTCACAACTCACCGCCACGGGAACGGCCACGCAGTTGGGATCCATCAACATTACAGTTGCGAACCCTGGACCTGGCGCGGTTTCCTCATCACTCACACTGAAGGTTTCCTTAAATATTTCGGTGACCGTTTCGCCGACTGCTGTGGGCCTCCTCCCCAACGGGACCCAACAATTTCAAGTAACAATTCTTGGCAGCGCTAATCAATCCGTGACCTGGGGCGTTGTCGGCAGCCCGAGTACAGGTGTCATCTCCAGCACGGGTTTATACACTGCGCCGAGCGTCCCCCCGCTCGGTGGAACCGTGACTGTTTACGCTGTCGCCGCTGCCGACGGAGTCTCGAAGGGCTCTGCTACCGTATCGATTCAAGATCCACAAGCGATCACTTATGGTCGCTTTCTGGAGCAGGCGACTTTTGGCCCAACTCCGACATTGATCGCCCATGCCAAACAGATCGGAATGGCGGGATTCCTGAATGAGCAATTTGCTGCGCCTGAATCCTCGTGGCCGTCGTTGACGACTGCTCAACGCTCTGACGCAGTCGACGCCTTCTTTGCCAATGCCTTTAACGGGCAAGATCAGCTTCGCCAGCGTGTAATTGGGGCTCTGAGTGAGATTATTGTCGTCGCCATGAACAAGAACACAAATGGCAACGAGATTATCCCGTGGTTGCAGGTGCTGAGCCGCAACGCCTTCGGCAACTACCGCACGCTTCTCAAAGAGATCACCCGCGACGCTTCTATGGGGAAATATCTTGACTTAGCCAACAGCGGCGTCATGGGCGGCGCCGCCAATGAGAATTACCCTCGAGAAGTAATGCAGCTGTTTAGTATTGGACTCTCCCTCCTCAATATCGACGGCTCGGTGCAAACCGACAGCAACGGCAATCCTCTGCCCACCTACACCCAAACCGACGTCCAGCAATTAGCGAAGGCGTTGACTGGGTGGACCTATAGTAACGCGACTGGAACAACCGGGAGTGGAGGCAATTACAACTATTATCCCGGCCCCATGATTCCGGTCTCCGGAAAGCACAACACCTCGGCCAAGACGGTGCTCGGACACCTGATCCCGGCGAACCAAACTGCTCAGCAAGATTTGGATAACGCGATTGACATTATCTTCAATCATCCCAATGTTGGCCCCTTCGTCGCCACGCGCCTGATCCGCGCCTTGGTGACGAGTAATCCCAGCCCCGCGTACATCACCCGTGTGGCTCAGGTCTTCAATGGCGGCAGCGGCAACGCACGGGGCGATATGCAAGCGGTTATCAAGGCGATCTTGTTGGACCCCGAGGCGCGTAATGACAACCCACCTAGTAATTTCGGTCGGCTGCGCACCCCGATGCAACACACTATTGCCCTCACCCGGGCGCTCAATATCAATCCGGGGCCGGCTTCGCAGTTTGCTTATCTCTTCTACAATATGAATGAGGGGATATTGGACTCTCCCTCGGTGTTCGGACACTACTCGCCGCTCTTTCATATCCCGAAGAGTCCGCTCTATGGTCCGGAATTCCAAATCTACTCTGCCAGCGACGCGGTCAACCGCGCCAATTTCTTCTATTCGTTTATCTACAGCCCCTGGCCGATCAATCCCGCGTTGCAGCCGTTCGTCAATCTTGCGGGTAATGCTTCGGCATTGCTGACCGCCATTGATAACACGTTGCTTTATGGCCGCATGCTGCCGCAAACACGTACGGCAATTCTCAACGCGATACCGGCCCAATATGACAACAACCAACGCGTGCTGGCGGCGCTTTATCTTGCATTCACCTCTGGTGAGTATCTCGTCCAACACTAAGGCGCGCCCTGACTGACAGTTCCACCCTGCACAAAAACGGAAGGATGAAACCTATGCTTTCTCGACGGAAATTTCTTCAATTGAGCGCCAGTCTCGGCGTGATGGCTGGTTTCAGCAAATTGAATCTGCTGCAAGCGTCAGCGGCTCAGGATTACAAGGCGTTGGTTTGCTTGTTCATGTTTGGCGGCAACGACGGACATAACATGGTGGTGCCGCTCAATAGCGCGCAATACAGCGCTTATCAAAGTGCGCGCGGCGCCTTGGCGCTTCCGCCGGCTCAACTGCTCAACATTACTGATCCGACGTTTGGTCCCTTCGGGTTGCATTACGCCATGCCGGAACTCCAGACCTTGTTTAATCAAGGGAAACTCGCGCTGTTGGCGAATGTTGGTCCCTTAGTGCAGCCTACTTCCTATAGCAATCTTTCGAATTCCTCTTTTCCCTTACCCACGAATTTGCGCTCTCATTCTGATCAAGTGGTAACGATGCAAACGGGCATCCCCAATGCCAGCGGTAGTTCGGGCTGGGGCGGACGCACGCTCGATCAACTCCAGTCGTACAACGCCAACACGACGTTTCCCATCGCCATCTCTATGAATAGCCCAGCCATCTACTGCGTCGGCGCCGTCACACAAGGTGTGAGTTTGCAACCGGGAAATTATCTAGACCAGAACGGTTTGAGCGCCTATCCCGCAACCGCTGCACAGGCGCGGAGCAGCGCGCAGCAGACCATTGTCACCACGGACAGCGGCAACAGCATTATCAATGCCGCGAACAAAGTGATGACCAGCGCTATCACTCTCAACCCGATTCTCAAATCTGCTGCCGGGAGCACTGTATTTCCCAAAGCCTTCCCGTCCACGTCAATCGGGGCTCAGCTCCAAGATATTGCCCACCTCATCAATCTCAACGCGCAACTCAGCGTAGGACGACAGATCTTTTTCTGTAGCCTTGGTGGATTTGATACGCACGGGGGGCAGGCCTATCAGCAGTGGGACTTGTTGCAACAGGTGAGCAAAGCGCTTGACGCCTTTTACGCAGCCATGAGCGGTTGGGGCGTCGACCAACAGGTCACGGCCTTCACACTCTCCGACTTTGGGCGCACCTTACAGCCTAGCGGCACGGGTTCGGATCACGGCTGGGGCAATCATCATCTGATCCTTGGCGGGGCCGTGAACGGGGGACACATCTACGGACGGTTCCCGCTCATGACAAACTACGGCAACTTCAATGCGTCCACCGACGACTACGCCGAGACTCGCCGCCACATGTT